>JACPHE010000051.1 GCA_016188765.1 Parcubacteria group bacterium
CATAAAGGTTTTAACCGATCTCAAGCTGGACGAGCATCGCTTGCCTCAAGACGGCCGTTTTAAGATTGAGTCCGGGGAATCCAAAATATCATTCCGTGTTTCTATTTTCCCGGTTTACGAGGGTGAAAAAGTGGTGATGCGTTTATTGCGCGAAGACGCGCAGGGCTTTACTTTGGAAAGTTTGGGTTTCTACGACGATGCCTTGGAAAAGATTCACAGCGCCATTAAACGGCCCACCGGCTTGGTTTTGGTAACCGGGCCGACCGGTTCGGGTAAAACAACAACTTTATACACGGTTTTGGATATTCTAAACACGCCGGAGGTTAACATTGCCACTATAGAAGACCCGATTGAATACCGAATGCCGCGCATCAACCAGACCCAGGTTAAGCCGGATATTGGTTTTACTTTTGCCAACGGTTTAAGAAGTTTAGTTCGCCAAGATCCGGACATTATTATGGTGGGCGAAATCCGCGACAGCGAAACGGCTGCGCTCGCCATTAACGCTTCATTAACCGGACACCTGGTTTTGTCTACCCTGCACACCAATTCCGCGGCGGGAGCCATGCCTCGCTTGACCGATATGAAAGTGGAACCATTTTTAATTTCTTCCACCGTAAGCGTGATAGTGGCTCAACGGCTTGTCCGAAAATTATGCCCGGAAAGCCGCGCAAAATATCGCCTCAAAAAAGAAGAAATTGAGGCCATCGGCCGCGAAATCAATTTAGAAAAGATCATTGGAATTTTAAGGCAAAAAAAGATTGTCGGCGCCAAAGACACTTGGGCAGACATTGATTTTTACCGCCCCACCGAAACCGAATCCTGTCCCAAGGGCTATAAAGGGCGAGTAGGCATATACGAGGTGCTGGAAGTTAGCGCCAAGGTGAAAGAACTTATAGTCAAATCAGCCGCCGCCGATTCCATTCAAAAATTAGCGGAAGAAGAAGGCATGATAACCATGCTGGAAGACGGTTTTATAAAAGCGGTTCAAGGAATTACCAGTTTGGAAGAAGTATTGAGGGCATCCAGAGAGTAAATCAAATTTAATGTAGTCCTCCTTCGCTAAAGCTACGGAAGGACATCCTTCGCCAGAATGTGTCGAATGGTGTTCCTTAAAAAAATGGCTTGCCATCCGTAGCTCCAAGCGAAGCGGGGAGCGAAGGATGGAGTATAAATACAAAGCTGTAACCAAAGACGGCCACGAATCGTTTGGCGCCAGAGAGGCAACTAGCGCCGCGGATTTGGCTCGGGAACTGCGCGAACAAGGCCTTTATTTGGTGTGGGCGCGGGACAGTTCTTCCGCAACGCCCCCCGATGATTCTTCCGGCAAAACCGACTTTTGGACGGAGGCGTCCCGGTCGTTCGATTTTTTGTTTAAGCATGTTGGTCTGGCGGAAAAAGTCGTTTTTGCGCGGCATTTGGGTTTAATGATCAAATCCGGTTTTTCTTTGAACAAGGCCTTGGATACCTTGGCCCGCCAGACGCCCAACAAATATTTCGCGTCCGCGCTAAAAGATATTGCCTCCAAAGTTACCGGCGGAAAATCGTTTCACGAATCGGTTGCGGAACACAAAAATATTTTTCCAATGGTGTTTATAAGCATGGTCAAAATCGGCGAGGCCTCGGGCAAGCTGGAAGAAACCTTGCGCCTGGCCACCCGGCATTTAAAACGGGAGCACATCTTAAAAAGAAAAATAAAAGGAGCGCTTGTTTATCCGGCTATTATAGTTGCGCTTATGGCGGGTGTGGGCGCGGTTATGATGGTTTTTGTCTTGCCGCAGTTGGCCCAGACCTTTTCAGAACTAAATGTGCCTTTGCCTCTTAGCACTCGCGCGTTTTTCGCCCTAGCCAATTTTTTGGAGCGGTTTTGGTACTTCGCCGCGATTATTTTTTTGGCCTTGGTTTGGAGCTGTTATTTTTTTGTGAAAAAAACAGAACTGGGGCGAAAGGTTTTAAATTTTATTTTTCTTAAACTGCCGATTTTTTCGGATCTTACCAAAAAATTGAATTCGGCCCGTTTTGCCCGCACCCTAAACTCTCTTCTTTCCGGCGGGGTCTCCATGACCGAGGCCTTAAAAATAACCAGCGAGACCCTGGATAATTTTTTCTACCGCAAAGCCGTAGCCGAAACCATACCCGAAGTGGAAAAAGGGAAAACATTATCTTCCGTCTTGGTAAAATATCCGTCTCTGTTTCCGCCGGTGGTGACCGAGATGACGGCGGTGGGCGAGGAAACCGGTTCGCTCACGGTTATTTTAAAAGAACTGGCCCGTTTTTTTGAAGGCGAGGTCTCTGTGGCGACCAAGAGCTTATCTTCCATAGTTGAGCCGATTATTATGATTCTGGTGGGCTTGGCGGTGGGCGTGTTCGCTTTGTCCATAATTCAGCCGATTTATTCAATAGGGACGGGCCTGTAAGAACATAAATCCTAAAACATGAAGCATGGAGCATAATGGAACATATAGGAAGTTTAAAAATAGGGGTCATGTTTCGGGTTTCATGTTGTGTGAAAAAGGATTCTCTTTGGTGGAAGTGTTGGTGGTCACCGCTATTTTTATGATTTTGCTTGCCGGCGGAGTTGTTTCTCTCGCTGGTTTAAGATCTTCACGTAATCTTTCGGCTGCCGCGGACACGGTAAAAATCGCTCTGGAAAAGTCCCGTTTGTCTTCGCTGGTTAAAGAAGGCGGCAGCGGCTATGGTTTAAAACTAAACGAAGTTGATGTGGTTTTGTTTCAGGGCGCTGTTTATGACCCCGCGAGCGCGGAAAATAAAATAATTGGATTGCCGGCCGGCACTAAAATTTTATCCGTAAGTTTAAATGGCGGAGGCAGTGTTGTTTCTTTTAATAATCTTAGCGGCACAACCACGCCCGGCACGGTGGTGGTGGCTCTTATAAACGATCCGCAACAGACCAAAACCATTTATATAGACGGTTCTGGAAGAGTTCTTGCGTCATCAAGCGCAACCTCTGGCGGAGGCGGAGGTGGTGGTGGGGGCGGAGTGAGCCAAACAACCGATACCGGGCACCAGGATCTTGATTTGGGCTGGAGCATTCAGACCACATCCGAACTAGAGATTAAGTATTTGTCGGATCCTCCAGACACCAATGTGTTTATAACAGAGCCCCACTTTAACGGCGATAGATCGGTGTTTAATTTTGTGGGAAATTTTAGCGGCGGCGGCGCGAGCCAGCAAATAAGAATTTATTCCAACCAAATGAGCGCCGGCAACACCATACTTTCCATAACGCGCGAACCCGCCAATATCAGCGTGCCGTTGGTAATATCCATAGACAATAGAACGATAATTACTTATTTTGGCGACGGCACCATGTCGGTAGGCGCGTTTGGGGGAACAGTAGTAGGGCAATAAGCATGAAACATAAAGCATAAAGCATAAAGCATGAATCATGGAACATAATAGAACATATAGAAAATTTAAAAATAGGAATAGGATCCATGCTTCAGGTTACATGTTGCGTGAAGGAGGTTTTTCTTTGGTGGAGACCATCGTTGCTTTGGGGCTTTTGGCGCTGGTGGCCGCCGGCTTGGTGCAGTTAAATTTTACTTTCCGGAGCAATGTCGGTTCCACTTCTTTGGGCGTTCGCGCCAACGCCCTGGCCGCCGAGACCGTGGAGGCCGTCCGGGCGTTAAGGGACGAGAACTGGTCTAATCTGGACGGCCTAACTCCAAGAGCGGATTATTATTTGTCTTTTTCCGAAGGTTTAAAAAAATGGTCGGCGGTTTCTTTGAATCCCGGCAAAGTCGAAGCCGTATTTACAAGAAGCTTTAGGGTGTTTCCGGTTTATCGGGATTCGGCCGGAGGCAATATTGTTTCTTCCGGCGGTGTTCTTGACGCCGAAACTTTACGAGTTGAGGTCATAGTTAGCTGGATTGACCGCGGAACCTTAAAAGATCAACGGCTAATTTCTTATCTTTCCAACTTTTGATCAAATGAATAAGATCAAAAACAGGTTTCATGTTTCAAGTTTCATGTTCCATGATCCGCGCCGGGGATTTACCTTGGTGGAAGCCCTGGTTTATGTGGCCGTGGTGGGTGTTTTGGTAACGGCCGTTTCTAATTTGATTGTGGGTATGGTTTCCAATTACAGAACCGCCAATATCAAGGACGAACTCGCTTTATCGGCTCAGGATGTGTTTACTTCTTTTTTTAGAGAAGTAAAAAACGCCGACAAAATTTATGTGCCCGGGTCGGTTTTTGACAATGATTTAGGCGCGCTGGTTTTGGAAACCCATTTTCAATTGGGCGACGAGTTTGCTTCCGGCGGGCAGACGAAATTTTATCTTTCAGACGGGCAGATATTAATTAAACGGGCAGGCGAAACGGCCTTGGCTTTAACGCCCGAAGGCCTGGAGGTGGTTCAATTTAAATTCACTCGGGTGGAGCCAAAGCCGGGGCGGGAGGGCGCGCGTTTGCAACTTTCCATTAGAAATAAAGTCCGGCCCGGCGAAACATTTTCTTTAACCACCTTTACTATGCTCCGAGGAAGCTACGCCCAATAAATTTATAATTTTGTTCCGCAAACATCATCCCTCGCAGCCCGCATGGAGTCCTCTCAATTAGATACTTGGTCATCTCCATGAGGCAGCTCGGAATGATGTTTGCTCTCCAATGTTAAGGCGACAATTACCAATTACTAATTACCGATTACTTTTCTCCGCTGGCTACGCCGCTATGTTTTCCTTTTTGGTTATGACCACAGTTTTGGGAACTTTAGTGAC
>JACPHE010000050.1 GCA_016188765.1 Parcubacteria group bacterium
ATTTTTTGTCTCCGAATACTTTTTTGAAAAGCCAAATCAAGATCAAAAGGCCGATTCCCAGCCATACCAGGGGAAGAACAAAACCGAACAAGCCAAACCAGCCGCCCCAGCCGCTCCAGTTGGCCCAATTCATCATGCCCCAAGCATTATCCCGCCGTTCGCCCCAGCCCAGATTTTGCGCCATCATCCGGCCCATCATCATATTATAAGGCCCGGGATACTGGTTCATATAGCCGATCATTTTATTTGTTTCTTCATCATTTAAGTTGCCGTTGCCGGACATCATCTTTGTCATCAGATTTTGCATTTCCTGTTGCAAATCAGCCCCCAAGGCCTTATATTCCAAATTTTGCATCATCATTTGCGGAGTAGGAGGCAAGGGTTGATTAGCATGGGTTGAAGCCGACCATCCAGCTATTAAGGTTAACAAACTTATAAATATCGCAATTATTTTTTTCATATTTTTTAAGACTTGAAACTAATAAACCAACAACTAATAACTATCATTATACCGCACAGCCGCCTTTTTGTTCTCTTTCTTCGGGTTGGACAACTTGTTCCGAAACCCACTGGTAACCGGAGGCGCTGGAGAATTCTTTGGCCAGAATTTTTTCGGGACTGGACTTGTTCCAATCAATGCCTTTGGTGTTTAAAAATTTGGCGATGGTCAGGTACTGGTCGGGGAACCAATAGGAATTTACCGCCAGCGCGGCGCGATACATTTCCTCGTGGCCGGCGCCTTGAGAAGCCATCAGTTCCAATAAGCCCAGCATGGCCATACCGTGATTACAATCCGGGAAATGGGTAGGATTATTGCAACAGGGGCGGTAGATGTTTTGGCTGGTTTCCTCAACCAATTTTTGCTGTTCTGGGGTTAGGTTTATCAATGAATGCATACTGTAGTGATCCATAGGACTGCCCATAACTAAGGTCCACCCGCCGGTGGAGGCGAACCGGCTGGCGTCGCCGTATTGCGACATCGGCCCTTGCTCCAAAATTTTATTTTTGTTGGCCAAACCCAGCGCCCAAAAAAAGTTAAGCAGTGTGCCGGCGTTTTGCGAAGTTATGATTATTTTATTATTGCCGGATTCCGAGAGTAATTTTTGGGTTTCAACCGTCAGTTCGTTTCGGCTGTTAAGGATCTGCCCAAACTTATTTTGGTCTATGACCCCCAAATCAGTCAGTTGCTTGCCGAGGTTACCCCAGTTCACGGGCAGGATAAAACCTTTCTGGGGTGTGATAACTTCGGATAAATTAGCGGCGGCCTTGTTGCTGTCCAAAGGCGCCAACCGATAATTGAAATTGGCGGAATATATCCAGGCGCCGGCGATAAAGACGGCGGCGATAATGATACTGATGGGCAGGGAGTAATCTTTTTTAGTTATTGGCGTTTGATTTTGATTTTCCATAATTTTATTTCTCTATTGAATGAAGTGGAACTTCAATCAATACTTCAATCAATAGGGCAGTTTGTTTTTTTAGACAAGGTTTCTATTTTTTGTTCGCCGATAAGTTTTTCGCCGTTTGCCGTCACCCAGGTGGGGTAACCCTCAATTCCGGCGGCCAAGCATTTTTGAGGATCCTGGGGGCATTCCACATAGTTTATATATTGGAATGATTTTCCGAACATCTTTTTTTGCGTTTGGCAGTGCGGGCACCAGTCGGCTCCGTACATGATTATATTTTTGTCGGCGAGACACTTGGCAAAATCATCCAACGGGCCGGCACCAGTTTTTTCTTTTGGCCATAGCGTCAGAAGCAAAATAACGGCAATCATCCCGGCAACAAAAACAATAATTTTATACTTCATAAATTTTTCAGAATAACTCAGAAAACTCCGATTTTCAGTTTTTCAGACGATTCAGATCTTCAGATTATCTGATGTTCTGAGTCGTTCTGAGTTTTCTGAATATCCCTATTCATCGCAACAATCAACCAGTTTATTCATAATACCCTGCAGGGTCCATGGTTTTTCCCTGACGGCGACCTTTTTTAAACCGTTCACATCAATCAACTTTAACCGCAAAGCCCAAAAAAGAGTAAAGGTCTTGTGGGCGGATTCAAACAATTTTTTGGCTTCATCTTTTTTGCCGTCGGTGTTGAGTTTGGCTCCGACTTCCATAAAACGCATGGTGGCGGCCAGAAGATGCTTGGAAATGCACCAGGTCTCGCCTTCGTGTTGGGGCACCAGCCGCTCCATCAATGGTTTTCTTAGAGATCGGACTTCAGTTAGCAGATCAAAGTATTCTTCTTTTTCCGTTTTTACACCGGTAAAATAAAAGTGTTCCTCCAAACTTAAAAGGTTCATTATGCCTATGGCCAAGTCCTCCTCGATGGAAAGGTCCACCCCGCCGGTTTTTTTGAGTTTCTCAACCTGGGCGGTTATATCTTCTATAGTTTGAGCCGTCAGTTTATCCGACAAATTAAGATATTCTTTTTTCATGTTTTTTAAATTTTCAATAGACAAACTCTTTCGTTACGCGAGAACTCCCAGCGAGAGTTCTCGCTGACGCGTCGGCCTCGCTCGTCCCTCGCCAAGCTCGGGACACCCTGCCCGCTCGGCCACCGAGTCAACTCAAGAGCTTGTCTATTTTACTTACTTTATAAAAAGAACATAAGCGCGCCCAGCCCGACCATGGCGAGGCCGCCCCAGAGGCGCATGTTTCCGGTTTCTTGTTTTTTCCAGGTCTGGACTTTTTCCAGCAGATTTTTATTGCTGGCTATGGCGAGTATAACCGCTAAAGGCAGGATAAAAATCAGATTATAAAGAACCAAATAGCCCAAACCGTTAAGGTAAGTTGATTGGTCATGCAGCAATCCTAGAACCATCAAGTACGGCCCGCCAGTGCAGGGGAATTCGCATAAACCCACCAGCGCGCCCAAAAGAAAAGCAGTGGCCACGGAACCTTTTTCCATCAGCGCGGCCATTTTACGGTGAGCCGCGGCAGGTATTTTTAGTTTAACGGGAAAGGCGGGGAAGTAATGGCTTATCAAATTTATCAGCCCCAGAACAATTAACAGAGAGGCCCCGACTTTGGCCATAAAATGGGGGGTGTTGAATATATGCAGGGTTTGGAGAATTCCTAAGCCGATCAAAATATAGACGGTAAAAAGACCGAAGATATACGAGCCGCCGATTTTCAAGATGCCGCCTCTGGCCTTGCCCAAACTAAAAAGGAAAGCGATGGTTAAAAGCAAAATGGAAAAGGCGCAGGGGTTGATGCTGTCTATCAAAGCCGCCACGCTCACCAGTGGCAAAAGCCAAACGCCGCCGTTGGATAAACTCCAAAGCCATCGGGAACTTGCGGCGGTGTTGCCCAGAAAGATGGCCGAGCCGACAAGAACCGTGATTATAATGACGAGAATTATAAGTTTAGGTTTCATTTTGTTTCAGAGAACTCGGAAAACTCAGTAGACCAGAAGTTCAGATAATCGGATTTTCTGATATTCTGACGATCTGATTTTCTGAGTCATTCCGAGTTTTTCTGGACTTTAAGGCGTCACCATCGCTTTGATTTTAAGTTCCAACGGCTGGCGACCTTTTTCTTCCACAAACACAATTCGTTCAATCGCTCCCACACCGGCCGGGCCATGGGCGTTGGGGTCAAAGACGACTTCTATTTCTGCGCTTTCGCCCGCGTCCAGCGCCTGGTTAACTTTCGGCACCAAACCGTGTCCGGGCATGCCGAAAGGGCCAAACCGTAAGGTTTGTCCTGAGTTGGCCGAAGGACTACCTAAAATCAAACTGGCCTCGGTGCACATGCAAGAGGTGTATATTTTTTCAATCTGCATGGGCTCGGCGGATGAGTTGGTAATGGTAAAAATTTTACTTACTTTGCCGTTGGCCATAGAGATGGTGCCGAAGTCGTATTGATTTTCTGGTGTGGTGAGCGTACTCACAATAGCCGCGGTGGGGTCGGCGATGTCGTTTTGTCCGGGCCTCGCAATCCATACGAGTCCGCCCACGACGACCACAATAGAGATGATGTAAATCAAAAAGTTTTTCAGTTTCATAGTTTTTCTAAACCAAAAACCCCGTATTAACGGGGTTTAATAGGCGAGCGGCAAAAATCCCGCGACTACGAGATTACTGCCGTCGCCCTAAATGAAAGAGGGACTATTTTCGTGGAGCGAATACCAAGCGTGCCTTTCCTTTTTGAAGGGCTGATATGAAACCTCGAAAATTCTGGCCAGCGAGGTTAGGGCCGGATTGGCCAACTTGAGCGGCGCGGCCGCAAGTATCGACAACCCGACGATAAGCAGAAAAACCAAGTAAGCCGCCACCATGGCGGTTAGGGTAGAATTGGAGAAAAATTTAAATGCTTCCAGATGAAAACCCATTGTTTCAATCGGGTTATTTTCCGGGCAGGCCGATCCTTGAGTCAACGAACCAATGCAGGCATTGAAACCACTGCTGTGATGTTCCGGCGCCACCATAAAAGCCATGCCAAAAACAGCCAGGCCGACAAAACTAATCAAAACCAGTATCGTGGCGGCGAATCTCATTTCTTTCAAGATACACCAAAATTTTCTATTAGGCAAGTTTTCCACAGTCAAGCGTGTTTTCCGCCTTGTTTTGTTTAGGTCTAATTGAGATAATAAAGGCATATAATTAGCGTCTCTATATAAAATAAAAATATGGAACCAGAATCAAAGCCGAAATTGGCCACGGCAGCTGTGGCAGTGGTGGTGATCATCGCGGGTGTTTTGGTTTGGTGGTATTATTCCAATAAAGATAAAACACCATCAGCCCAAGATTCCCCAACCTTAGGCGAGCAAATATCCGGTCAAACCCAAACCCCAACCGACAGCGTGCCGGATGTTAATCCCTATAAAAAGGCCGAAACCAATCCGTTTCAAAAAGCGAATCCGCTTAAAGATGTTTACAAGAATCCGTTCGGAG
>JACPHE010000049.1 GCA_016188765.1 Parcubacteria group bacterium
AGACCGGAAAATTGGCCGAGAAATATTTTAAGAACATCAGCAAAATTGCAAGGGGTTAAATTGACCTCTCTTGATTTTGAGAAAGTAATAGAAGAAGCATCAAATAATTCTTTCCTATTTATTGACCCGCCATATTTTAATGCAGATCAAGAAAAATTTTATGCCTACTCTTTTAAAAAAGATGACCATTCTCGCTTAAGTAAAATTCTCAAGAAGCACAAAAATAAATTTAAATTTCTGCTTACTTATGATGATAGTCAAAAAGTGCGAGAGTTGTACGATTGGGCACATGCTATGCACGAAAAGCAATGGAACTACACGATAAATCGTACTGATGATCAAAAAAGTGGTACTAATAAAAAAGGTACTCGATATAAAGGACACGAGCTTTTTATAGTTAATTATGATTCAGAGATACAAACACCCCTTTTTGATCATGAATCAACTTTTTATGAAGTCCTTAAAGAGGCCTGAAACTTCTTTTATTGGAACCCATTTGTTTGTCGGTCTCTTTGTTTTTTTATCGAAAATGATAAGGGGATAATTTGGGATAAAGCCGCACGCATTTTTGTTTTTGCATAATCCACGCGTACAAGTAATTCCGTTTTTGCCTATTGCCATGTCACTCGCCTTAGCAACAAACATTGTCTTAAAGGCGAAATTTCTTAAATTCTCTTTACCTGTAAATCCCATCCTCTCTAAAAAACCCTCTCCTGATTTTGTCGGTTTCCACTCAAAAAATCCTGTTTTCTTATCGGTTGTGTAAAAAGCGTTACCTACGGATGAAATAACGACATCAAAATCTCCTGGCAGATATTGATCATTATGGACAGCAAGCACTTTTTCACTGATTTCTAATTTAGGAGCCAGTTCTTTTACTTTAGCTAGTCCTAGTGTGCGACTTCTCATGCACTTAACTCTTATCTCACTGTGGCCATCGGCAAATAGTCGATAGCCACCTTTTTTGGCAAGTTTGCACTCAACTCGGATAATCTTTTTTGTCGGTTTGTGTATTACTCGAACATCGATATCGTGAAAACTGGTCTGTGCGTTCATTATTGGTTTGTCAACTCGCCACTCATTTTTTGGCAAAATCTTTTGTAGAACCATCATCACGGAAAATTCAAAAGCTTTACCCCTAACCATTGGTACTACCTTGGGTTCATATAGGGTTTCTGCTAGATACAGTACCGGGATGTTGTATTTTTCGCAGTATTCTCTGACTTTTTCTTCCCAGATTTTTATGGTCATGGTTTTAGAAATCAACAAAAAAATCTCCAATCTTGAGATTTAGCGCCCTACAAATTTTTTGGATATTTTCAAGCGTAATGTTTTTCTCAGCTCGTTCGATCATCCCAATATAAGTACGGTGAACTCCGGCGCGAGTAGCCAGTTTTTCTTGTGACAACCTTAACCTTATTCTTTCTTTGCGCATCCTATTCCCAAATTTAATCAAGATCTCCTTTTTCATATATTGGTAATCCCAGTATATTCATCTGCTAACTTTAATTCTACATACTATAATTAGCATTATTTTATATAGATATCCGTTTTTTAAATAAAAAAGGCCTACTCTGGAGCGAGTAGGCCGTGTGACGAATCTGCGTTTTTTTGCAGAGTCACGAGGGTATTTAGGCACCCTGTGTTTCCCAATTTATTTTTTCTAAAAAGAACAATCCGCGGTGGCATAAAAAAGAACGAAGAAGAATCGTTCCGCTAGGCCGGAACAAGCTTGTTCCCACCGACCGTGGTCGAGTGAGAAAGAATTTGTTGGATCGGTTCTAGGCGACCGATCAATTTGTATTTGGATCGGAACCGACCCAACAATCATCACGGGTTTTTTACCGTGAGAAAATACTTTTTCTAGGGTATCCCAATTTAAATCCGGACACCTCAGAAAAGTTCTAACCGACTCACCCTTTAAAAGGGGATGTAAAGAACAGATTCCGCCGGCTCTTACCGAAACCGATGGCGGTTAAAAATAAATTTGATTTTGAATCAGCCAGAACTAACTTAATCTTCCCACGAAAAGGCATATTGTCAAAGCGGTTTTTGGGTTGTTTTTTCCACAATAGCCGAATAGGCCTGTTTTTTCTCATATTCTCTAAGTTTTAGGGCGTAATTAGAGATAGGAAAATGGTAAGCGATCAGATGGGGGGTTAAAAAGAAATCGTAGTCGGCGGAATTTTTATCCAAAACCAGCCGGTCAAATTTTTTTTTAAGATATTGATACTGGATTATAAAAAATATTTTTTCCAAAACCGTTCCCAGTCCGGTAACAGTCAAAACAAACTCCAATGTTTTTTGCGGCGCCAAGAAAATTTTTTTAGAATCCCCGAAGATATTTTCCGTCGTGATTTTAGAATCGCAAAATTTTTTTATCCATAAATTTTTTTTCCAAAAAATTTCTGTTTCTTTGGTCTCTCCCCAAACCGGTTGTAGGTTTTTATAACAGTCGGCTCCGATGGAATCGCGGTGAGGCAAAAAAGGGTTTTTGTCGGAAAGAAACATATTAAAGCAAATCTTGTTTCGGGTTCTGTTTTTAGTCCGCTTAATTCGGAATATTCGGGTTATCATTTCCAAAAAAAATTTGTTAAGCCAAATCTTTTTGTTTTTTGAAACAACAACAAGGTCAATATCGCTTTCTTCTGTTGCCGTGTTGGCGGCGACCGATCCGGCCAAAAAAATTATTCGGGTGTAGGGCGCCAAAAGCAAAACCGGCAGAGACCTTTTAAGTTCTGCCAGTTTGATTTCGGTTTGTGGCTTGCTGTTGTTATTCATTAAACGCATCGGAGTTTTCGCCGGGGTTTAAGGAATCAATCGCTTTTAACATGGAATTTTTAGAAGTCGCGATTATCAAAGTATCTTCCGCCACGGCGTATTCCACTGTAACCGTATTTAAGGGCAGGTTTTTATAGTGGATATTTTTTTCTTGATAAGTTCCAGTAAGAAACGAAGTGCTGGCTGCTTTACCTGTTTTAGCCCATATCAATGGCTTTAGATCAATGGTCATGGTTTTTTCCCATATCTTGAGAGCCGGCATAATTTTATCAATGTTCGAAATTTTAATGGCCAAACCAAGGCGCGGGCCGTAACAACCGGGGTCGGTGTTTTTTAGCCGAAGGCATTCGTCTTTGTCAAAAGAGTTGGCGCCGAAGACGAAGAGGTTAAAATCATCAGACAGGTTCTGACGCACGACTTGCGGCATTTTTAATCCCAACCCCTTAACGATATCGTCCAAGTTTGTGAACTCTGAAATATCGGGATTGTCTGGCGTGGCGGCTTTTACCGCCAAGCGCGCCAACTCATCGTCTCCGACCGAATCGCTGTCAAAGTCCTCTATGGCGGTGTTGATTGCGGCAGGTGTGTTTTTGGAAGCGGTTATTATTTCGGTTCGGCTGTAAGACAAAATTGAGGCAGGGAGTTTAGGTTCGTTTATTGCGGTTGGTTGTGTTTCTTCCGGCGGCAGCAAGGGTTGGAGTTCTTGGGGTGGAGGCAAAATATCGTTCTGGGCGGTTGTTGTTTCTGGGGGCGACCCCGGAGTCCTTATAAAGAACCACCAAATCTCTCCGATAATAAATATTAAAAGCACCGCGCCTAAAACAGCAATCAATAACATTTTCTTGCTGGAGGAGCTTTTATTGCCAGGAAATGTTGTTTTGGGAAGAGGTGGTAACGGCGGCAAAGACAAAGACGCGGGTGTGGATGGCGGCATGGGTTTAATTGGAATTGGCGGCATAGGCGGCATCGGCCGAGCCGGCGGAGGTGTTAAGGGCTTGGGCGCGATCGGCGGCGGGGTTGGAGCGGTAGGTAATCCTGGCGGCGGCGGAGCATCATTTTTTTGTTCGAATGGCGGCATAGGTTTTGATATGGGGACATTAAACGGCTGATTGTTTTTTTGGGTCAAGGGTTTAGCATGAACCCACGGCTGGCCTGATGGTTTTATACCTTGCGGTTGGGACTCGGAAAGATCTGTTTTTAAACCAACCTTGGAAATATCTGGAAACGAGGGCTTAATTTTTTTAAAGGTCTCTCCGGATGTTTTCAGGCTGGAATCGTCTTTTTCTATTATAACAGATTTATGTTCTGGTAATCCCCCTTTTTTAATTGCCTCAATATCTCCGGCCATAGTGCGGATTCTATAAGTCGGAAAAGTATTTTGGCTCGAAGTTGTTGAGGGAGGAGGCACTTTTATTAAACTCGAAAATCGAATATCTAAACTCGAAACAAATCCCAAGTTTTAAATTCAAAATGTTTCTGATTTCGGATTTCGTGTTTCGGATTTTTGCGCTTGAGCATCTTTCAAAGAAAGATTGATCCGTCCTTCGCTGTCTATATTTTTTACCACCACTGGCACGATATCGCCTATTTTTACTATATCTTCAACTTTATTTACCCTAAATGGAGCCAGTTCCGAGATATGAATCAAGCCCTGTTGCCCCGGCAGTATTTCGGCAAAAGCTCCAAAAGCGAGTATTCTTACTATTTTACCTTGAAAGACCTCCCCTGGAACCACTTCGTGGGTTAAATTTTTAATCCATTCCCTAGCCCGGTGAGCCGACTCATCATTACTGGAAGTGATAAATATCAAGCCGCTATCTTCTATATCTATGGTTACGCCGGTTTCATCCGTTATCTGGTGAATGGTTTTTCCGCCAGAGCCGATAACATCTCTAATTTTATCAGGATTTATTTTTAAAGTTAAGATCTTGGGGGCGTAGGGGGATAATTTGGGTTTGGCTTCCGGGATTACATTAAGCATGGCATCTAAAATTTCCAGACGGGCTTTTTTGGCTTGGATCAGCGCGGCCGACAAGATTTTTGTGGTAAGACCCGAGACCTTAACATCCATTTGCAGAGCATTAATGCCGTCTTTGGTGCCGGCAACTTTAAAATCCATGTCGCCGTGGTGGTCCTCGGGACCTTGAAGGTCGGTAATAACCGTGAAGTTTTTTTCTGGATTTTTTTCGTCTTCAATAAATAAACCCATGGCTATACCCGACACCGGTTTTTTTATTTTCACGCCCGCGTCCATCAAGGCCAAGGTGGAACCGCAAGTGGCGGCCATGGAAGTAGAACCGTTAGAGGAAAGTATTTCTGTAACCACCCGTATGGTATAGGGGAATTCTTCTTTTGGCGGCAATGCTGGCTCCACGGCTCTTTCCGCCAAAGCTCCATGCCCTATTTCCCTGCGGCCGGGAAACCCGATTCGGCCTGTTTCGCCCGAAGAAAACGGCGGAAAATTATAATGATGCAGATACCGTTTAGTACCCACAAACTCCATGGTCTCTACGGACTGTTCCAATCCCGGAGCGCCTAGGGTTACGGCGCACAGGGCTTGGGTTTGGCCTCTTTGAAAGACGGCTGAGCCATGGGTGCGTGGTAAAACTCCCACTTCTATTTTTAAGGGGCGAATTTCGTCTAGCTTTCGCCCGTCAATTCTTTTTTTATCCTTTAATACTTGCTGGTGGACTATTTCATCCATTTCTTCTTCAAATAATATATCGGCCTCGGCTAGATCCTTTTGATTCTTACCTTTTTCGGACAAATTTTTAAACAAGTCCTTTTTGATTTCATCCACCGCCTCCAGTTTGTTATTTAAAAACGATTCTTTTAAGCTTGATCCCACGAGACCTTTTATTTCTTTTCTTAAGGCCTCATCCGGTTGAGGCACTACTGTTAATGTCTTTTTAGAGCCAATTTTATCGGCGATTTCTTTTTGGAAATCAATAATTTTTTTTGTTTCTTGTTGCGCTAATTCAAAAACCGCCACCAAATCGTCCTCGGTGATTTCTTTGGAACCGCATTCGATCATATTAACCAAGCCATCCGGTCCGGAAACAACCAGGTCCATATCGCCTTTTTCTCTTTCGGCGTAAGTGGGGTTGATTATTACCTTGTTATCGGAGTCCCGTCCGATTCTGACGGCGCCCACCGGGCCATTCCAGGGTATGCCCGATATCATAAGCGCTATTGATGCCGCGGCGATGGCGGGAATATCGGGGTCGTTTTCTCCATCAAAAGAAAGCGCGGTTATTATGACTTGCACCTCTTGGCGCAAGCGTTGATTAAAGAGTGGCCTTAAGGTTCTGTCTACCAAACGGCTCGTTAATATGGCTTCATCAGTGGGCCGTCCTTCCCTTTTAACCCAGCGCGAGCCCTTGATCCGGCCGGCGGCATAAAGCTTTTCGTCAAAATCAACGGTTAAGGGAAAATAATTTATTCCCGGCCGTTCGTTGCGGGACATAACTACCGTGGCAAGTACCATGGTATCGCCATAGCTGGCTGTTACAGCCCCATGGGCCTGCATGGCCCATCGGCCGGTTTCTATTATTAGTTTTTTTGAACCGAATTCGGTTTCAAACTTTTTAATTTCCATAAATGCGTTACCGGCAGGTAGCGCAACCCGGGTTCGAATATATCCCTTTGTTCCCAAATAAAAAAATTGGAAACACAGGGATAAACTCGCTGCCTCTGTTGCTTACCGGCCTTGTTTATTATTGATTTTACCCAAAAGATACTGATTGCCCTGGCCTATGTTGGTAAAAATATCCACCGCCTCTATCAACTTGCTGGACGCGGTTCTTTCAAAAGCCATTACTTCAACCTGTACACCCCTGTTAAATTTTAGATATTCTACCAAGGGTACGAAGTCCCCGTCTCCGGTAACTAAAACCACCGCGTCCAATTGAGATGATAATCGTATAGCATCTACGGCCATACCCACATCCCAATCGCCTTTTTTCATGCCTCCCGGGAAAATTTGCAGATCCTTAACTCTCATTTCTATCCCCAGTTTTGTTAAGGCCTCAAAAAAAGACCGTTCTTCGCCCGCTTCTGTTTTTATGACATAAGCGCTGGCTCGAACCAATTTGCGTCCGTCTGTGGCGGATTTTAGAACTTCTTTAAAATTTACCCGGCTGCCATGAATATGTTTGGCCGAATGGTAAAGATTTTGGACATCTATGAAAACGCCCACTCTTTGTTCTTTATGTTTTATGGCGCTCATTTTTTTAGCCCCAACTTTCGGATGAGAGAGTTGTATTTCCTCTCATTATTTTTAGAAAGGTAATCTAATAGTGATTTTCTTTTCGCCACCATTTTTAGCAATCCTCGGCGGGAATGATTGTCTTTGGGATTTTTCTTAAGATGCAGGGCCAGCCGTTCAATTTCTTCGGTGGTTACAGCAACCTGAACACTGGCCGAACCGGTATCCTTTTCGTGATCTTGGTATGACTTGATTATTTTTTCTTTTTGTTTTATATTCAACATAAATCAACACACACGAACATAAGTGTTCGTATCTATATTTTGGAAACGATTAGTTTACTTATTTTCTAATGTTAACACCGCTCGTTACTTTTAGCAAATGTTGTTGTGGGTCAAGTTTTCAACTTAAAATACGACAGAACCGCTATTACTATTTCTAAGAAAATGTTAGATAACATGGGGTAATATCAGGGTGTTATAATATCCCGCGCATTATCATGCTCGAGCATAATAATGCGCAAAGTATTTTAATGATTGGGTTAGAGTTGATTAGTATATAACACCCTCCATATGTTTTATTTTTGCCTTTTTTGATTGTGTATCTAATATTATTAAAATAGCATCTATTTGCCAGTCCATATCTGGATCAAGTTTTTTCTCTGAAATATACAACTGACAGGTTCTTATAAGTTTTTTCTGTTTTTGCTGGGTTAAGTTATCTTCCGGATCAAGAGAGTAATTACTATTTAATGTTTTAACTTCTACAAAGACAATTTTTGTTCCATGTAAAACACTATCTGGATTCTTGTTCCATATGGAACTTATTTTATCTGAAAGAGTTCTTTTTTTATGGCAAACTATATCAATTTCGCCCCATTTTCTTTTAAAATTTCTGTCTATTATTTTATACCCCTTCTTTTTTAAAAAATCACAAGCAATATCTTCACCGATTTTGCCTGTTTGTAAATGTTTTGGCTGGTTATGCTCCATGTGGAACAAAAATTTTATTATTGATTCTGCTAAGTACAAACCCCCCATGTTTTTGCATATTCATGCTCGAGCATGAATATGCGCGGAAGTGTTTTGAATGGTGGTATAATCGTATCATAAGTAATTGGTAAAATTATGGAGACAAAAAATAGGGTTTTTGAAAAAACAGGATCTACTCAAAAGGAAATAATTAAAACTCTTTTTGCCGGAGCAACTTTTTCTATTGCCGGATCAATAGAAAAGGACTTTGGCATTGTTAAAATTATTTCGGATAAATTGAATCAGATTAAAGAAAATTCTTTGCGCCGAGCTATAAAGTCCTTGTACAGATCGCGGTTGGTGGAGGCCTTAGAAAATGAAAACGGCTCTATGACCGTGGTTCTAACCGAAAACGGAAAAAGAAAGGCCTTAACTTATAACATGGATACCATGACTGTTAAAAAACCCGAAAAATGGGACGGCCGATGGCGCTTGGTAATGTTTGATATTCCCAATAAAAGAAAAAAGGAGCGGGAGGTTTTGCGGTCATTGCTTAAGCAGTTGGGCTTTGTTAAATATCAGGAGAGCGCTTTTATTATACCTTATGAATGCAAAAATGAGATTGATTATGTGGTGGAATTTTTCAATCTGCGGCCGCATGTAAGATTTTTGGAAGTGGCTTCTTTCGACGACGATTTGATTTTTAAAAAGAATTTTAACCTGATCTGACGAATTTGATGCGCGCGCGGTTTTTATCGCTTATCACCAAATATCTAAGGTTATTGGCGATTATCATCGGCCCGCGCATATTCATGCTCGAGCATGAATATGCGCGGGGGCGCGCAGAGTAGAGCAGGGTAAAGGTGCGGCTAGTTACTTCAGAACTCAGAACAAAGTGGATGCGCCAGGATTCGAACCTGGAACCAATCGTGTACCGCGCCCGACTTCGCCTTGACGAGTGGGCATGCCAGGATTCGAACCTGGAACCAATCGTGTATAAGACGATTGCTCTACCGTTGAGCTACATGCCCATAGCGGCGAAGTCAAGGCGGGCGGGTAAGACGATTGCTCTACCGTTGAGCTACGCATCCTCATAACTGTTACTTTAACCAAAAATCCCCGCTGACTCAAGGTTAATAAAACAAAAACCGATAGTTTCTGGCTCCGGAACTCGTCCCAATAAAACATTGGGACTCAAACAATCCTCGCGGGCGAAACCATCAGTTTTTGTTTTTTAGGCCGCTGATGCGGAAAACTGAAAATTTTTCATTAACTCTTCAAATTCGGTTTGCTCAATGGTTTCTTTTTCCACCAAGACGCCGGCGATTTTGTTTAAGATGTTTCTTTTTTCTTTAACGATTTTTAGGGCGGTTTTGTAGGCCTTGTCTATAAACTTAGAAACTTCCGAATCTATTTGGGCGGCCACGGTTTCGGAATAATTTCTGTTTTCCGAAATTTCTTTGCCCAAAAACACCAGCCGTTCGCGGTCGCCAAAAGTCATTGGCCCCATTTTTTCCGACATGCCGTATTCGGTCACGATTCTTCGGGCCAAATCCGAGGCCGTTTTCAAATCGGAATGAGGCCCGGTGGTAACATCCCCAAAAACGGTTTTTTCGGCCGCGTAGCCGCCCAAAAGAGTAGCCAGTTCGTCCATAAATTTGGATCTGGAATAAAAATTTATTTCCTCCGAAGGCAATTTTAAAGTGTAACCGCCGGCCCGTCCCCGCGAGACGATGGAAATTTTATGAACCGGATCGGCGTTGGGCAAAGAAGTGGCCACCAAAGCATGACCGGCTTCGTGAAAGGCCACGATTTCTTTTTCCTGGGGCGAATAGACCTTGCTTTTTCGTTCCGGCCCCAACATGACTTTTTCTATTGATTCGGTCAGTTCCGTCTGGGCAACCTCCTTTTTGTTTCTGCGGGCGGCTAAAATAGCGGCTTCGTTCATTAAGTTGGCCAAATCGGCGCCGCTAAAGCCCGGGGTGCGTTCGGCGATTTTTCTAAGATTAACATCAGCGGACAACGGCTTTTCTTTGGAATGGATTTTTAAAATTTCTTCCCGGTTTTTAATATCCGGCTCGTCAATAATCACTCGCCGGTCGAACCGCCCCGGGCGCAGCAAAGCCGGATCCAGAATGTCGGGCCGATTGGTGGCGGCCACAACAATTATGTTGGTGTCTCTTTCAAAGCCGTCCATTTCCACCAGAATTTGGTTTAAAGTTTGTTCGCGCTCGTCGTGCCCGCCGCCCAAACCGGCGCCGCGATGGCGGCCCACAGCGTCAATTTCATCTATAAAAACAATGGCCGGCGCGTGCTTTTTGGCTATTTTAAATAAATCGCGCACTCGCGAAGCGCCCACGCCCACAAACATTTCCACAAATTCCGAACCGGAGATATGAAAAAAAGGCACAACGGCTTCGCCGGCCACGGCTCGCGCCAGCATGGTTTTGCCCGTGCCGGGAGCGCCTATTAAAATAACTCCCCTGGGAATTTTTGCGCCCATGCCTAAAAACTTGCCCGGACTTTTTAAAAACTCCACCACTTCGCTCAATTCTTCTTTGGCCTCGTGGGCTCCGGCTACATCCTTAAAAGTTATTTTTTCTTTATTAGGATCAAACATTCTGGCCTGGGCCGAGCCGAAGTTAAAGGCCTGCATCTGCCCGGATTTGGCTTGGCGGAACATAAAATAGAAAAAAGCGAGAATTAGAATAAACGGCAAAACAACCGGCAGGATATTAATCAAAAAGTAACCAAAGCCGCTTTCTGTTTTAACTTGAATGTTTATAGCCCTCAAGTTTTCTTCGGTGACGCCCAGATTTTTTAGGCCTTCCAATAAAGAACCGGCTGGCTCTTTATAGGCCACGGCGCGGGTGTTGTCGGATAAGGTCAACGCCACCTGATTTCCGGAAATCACGGCCTCTTTTACCTGATTTTCTTTTATTTTCGCGGCCAGTTCCGAAAGGGATATTATTCGTTCTTGTTTAAACAAATCCACAGCGCCCGAAAACAAAGACACCAAGACAATAAAGATCACCAGAGCTAAAAGTATGTTTTTCAAGACATCCTTCATGTTTAAAATACTCAACTACTAAGTTGTTACTCTATCACCAATTACATCTTATGTCAACGCAGGGACAGGATTGTCCTTAGTGTTAGGCAGATCAAAGGCCGGCTGGAGGGCGAGTTTGTATTCTTTGGGTTCTAGCATGGCTATGGTAAAAGGATATGTTTGGCCAAGCTCTAAGGCCGCCGTCATGTCTTTATAGGTTTTAAATTCAGAAATATGGGCCAGCCCCTGAATATCGGAATCCAGTTTTACGAACGCGCCAAAAGGATTAAATTTTACCACAATGCCGCTAACCGCGTCTCCTTTTTTATATTTGCTTTCCACGCTATCCCAAGGGTTGGGTTTTAAGGCCTTGAGCGAGAGCGAAACCTTATCGCTTTCCACGGCTATTACCTTGGCTTGGATTTTATCTCCGATCTTTAAAACATCGCTGGGTTTTTCCACCAGTTGCCAGCCGATTTCCGAAATATGGATCAAGCCCTCGATGCCGCTGAAGGTTACGAAGGCCCCAAAATCAACCAGACCCGAGACCTCTCCTTCAACAAGGTCGTCAACTTTGTAATTTGATAGCTTGGCTTCCAGTTCTTTAGACACGCGGGCTTTTTCGGAAAGTATTATCTTGGAATTTTTTTGATCGTAATCCAAGACCTTCACCATCAATGTTTGCCCCACAAACTTTTTTAGCGATTTTAAAATTTCTTCCTTGTCGCCGCCTTCAATGTGGGGATAATGGACGCTGGCAAGCTGCGAAACCGGCAAAAAAGCGGCCAGGCCGCTGATTTGGGCGGTTAAACCGCCGCGGTTGGCTCCGGTTATTTTTACTTCAAAGGCCTCGCCGGTTTGTTTTAAGTTTTTTACTTCATCCCAAGATTGGTCTAGGGTGGCCTGCATCATGGAGATTTCAACCAAGCCCTCTTGGTTTTCCAGGTCCACAATTTTTACCGTAAGCTCGTCGCCTTTTTTAATGTCTTGAAAATTGCTATTGGCCGCTTCCAGTTCGGTTTTATAAATTACGCCGGTTCTAAAACCGTTAAGATCCACAAAAACCCTGTTGCGGGCCTTTTCAATAACCCGGCCCGTTAAGGTGTCACCAACCTTGGGCAAGTTTATAACCAGGCCTTTTTCCTGCAAAAGGTCCTTCATGGTTAGGCCATTTTTAACCGGCAGAGTCGCGATGGAATCGACAGTATTGTTTTCTTCAATCATGGTTAAAAACTATATCAGAATGTGCGGGTAAAGGCAATAAAAAAATCCCCCCCGCGATTTTTTGCGGATGGGACTGGGTCGGATTGAAGTCGGACTTCAATCCGGAAATTCTAAAAAAAGCGGCGCTGGAATTTTTCCAGCGCCGCAGATTTTCACTTGGGGACCGGAGCCACTCCGGTCATGGTATACCTTATGTCGTACTTTTTTCCATCTGACTCCTTCCATCTTTTTTCGTAATATACTCGAACTGGTCGGTAGGCCGCGGAGGTAGGATCTTCTTTCCAGTAAAATCGTTTAATTTCTGCGAAATGTTGGTTGTGTTGGCTCTCGGTAGCCGTCACAGGTATGTCATGTTCGTTGTTTGTGCTGTCCGAGACCACATAGAAAGCGGTGTTAGAGAAAAATCCTCTGTTAAAAGATGCACCACTGTGACAAAGCCCGTTCCCATGCGCAACCTGTTCTCTGCCGCAGCTGATGACAGCCGCAGCTGCCAATGCGAGGATAAATATTACTTTTTTCACGATGCTACCTCCCTTGAAAATTGGTTTTTGTAAGAACTCTTAAAATCCTGACTTTATTCAGTATATACTATATGATATCTATTTGTCAATAGTGCCAGAAAAGAGGGGGTGTGTTAAAATTTTTTCAATATGACTCTGTATTGGCATGGTCAAAACTCCCTTGGCATAGATAGCGGGGATAATTCTCTTGTGGTTGATCCTTTGGATGTGGAAAAAGAATTAAAATCGGCCAAGGCCGCGAATGTGGTTTTGCTTTCGCTCCCGGAAGCGGTCAAATTGCCCGCTAAAACCGAGTCATTCGTAATCAATAATCCCGGCGAGTATGATGTTAAGGGGTTTTTTATTTTCGGCCTCGGTGATTTTAGCGGCGGTATTGCTTATACTATAGAAGCCGAG
>JACPHE010000054.1 GCA_016188765.1 Parcubacteria group bacterium
CTTAAGAACACCCCCACTTCGGAATTTAAATCAAAAGAAAAGAAATCCAGATTGTTGGAACCAATCAAACCTTCACGGCCGTCAATCAACATACCCTTGGCGTGATTCATGCCGGGCTGGAGAAAAAACCGGACACCCAGGAGCGCAAGTTTATGCATAAAGAAATAGCCGACGGTGTTACCCATCGGGTGGTTGGAAACTTTCGGCATCAGCACCTCCACCCGCACGCCGCGCAGGACCGCTTGGTGCAGGGCCCGAAGCAGCCAGCGGCGCGGAATCAAGTAGGGCGTCACCAAAATTATGTTTTTTTCCGCGCGCCGAAACGCCTGCCGATAAATCCTTTTCAGGGTCGCGCTCCGATGTTCCGGAAAATGTTCCACCAGCCAGTTGCGCGTCTTGTCTAAAATTATTTTTTTATGGTGGAGTAAAATGCGCGCGTCCCGGCCGCCGCACTCGGCGTAAACTTTGGCGAAGGAGCGCAGAATAGACAGCACCAGCTTGCCGCGGATTTTCAGGGTCAGGTCGTTCCAACGGCTGGCAATTTGATGAAAGTTTACTCCGCCGATAAAGGCCGTGGTCTCGTCCAGAATCAAAATTTTGCGGTGCACCCGGTGCAGGAAATGGCTGTAAAAAAATACTTCCGCGCCGGCCGCCCGCAGTTCGGCCACAGCTTCCCGCGAAAGGCTCAAACTGCCCCAGGCGTCCAGCACTACCCGCACCCGCACCCCTTCTCGCGCTTTCTTTTTTAATAAATGCAGAAAATTGAAATTATGCAGGTCGTCCAGGAAAATATAAGTTTCCAGATAAACGGACTCGCGGGCGGTTTGCATCGCGTCAAACATCGCCTGCCAAGTCTTTTTAGAATTTGTGTAAAATTGGTAACGCATATGGTGCAGTATTCTTAAAGTAATCCGAACGCATTTCGCCGCCTGCGGCGGCGAGGAAAGCCCCCCGCGAAAATCCGAAAATGCGGCGGAGCCGCACCGATGACAATTTCAAGTTTTTCTTTGGCGGCAAAAATTATTAACTCGTTCCAATTTCCTTAAATTTTATGATAAAGAACTCATTTTCATACACATCATATCCAAGGTCGGTAGAAAATTTAAATCCGCTTTTGGTCATATCCTCTAAAAAATTCGGGCGCGCTACCTCCTTTCCGGATATTGCATCGAAAGCCCGGATTGAGCCCAAGGGGAATGTACAAATTTCTTTCTCTTGGTTCCAAGAAAAACGCAATACGCCGCCCCTTTCAAATTTTTTTGCTTCCGGATTAAAACTTGGTTTCGTTACTTCCATCCATAAATACGGTTCAGGCCCGCCATACCCACCAAAAACTTTTTCTTGGAAACCAAGGTCGGTAAAAAATGTTTTTTGTAAATCTGACCAGATAAGACCACCTTGTGTAATAAATCGCGCCCCGCCTTTGGTGATAAATGCGTCGGGAATTTTTTCTGCCCCCTGCTTAACTTCAACGGCCCACTTAAATTCTGGCATACCGAAACCGCCTTCCCCAAATTTAACCCCTAATTCTTTTTCTCTTTTGTCCCGTATTTTATGAAAAACATTTTTTACTTCAAAATGCTTATTTGCAAATTCAATCAAATTTCCCCATTTTGGCAGTACAAGAATTTCTGTTTTATAAGAAAGGAATTTATTTGTGCGGCCGATACCTCTCCTCAAGACCATAAAACTATAAAAGATATAACCGACAATCAGGGCGATTATCAAACTTTGCGAGTCGGTAAAATCTGCCCAAGAGGAAACGAAAAAACCAAAAAGGCCAGCAACAAAAAAAGTCGAGATTTCATAAATTATATGTTTGGCGGTTATATTCATAAGTTTTATTTAATAATCTTATATCTTTTTTCGCTGGCCTGCGTAAAATATCTATCCGCCTCTTCTTTGGTATCTAATTCTACTTTGTCATATGTTTCGGCTCTCTCGGTTAAGGTTGGACCGCTTGTAAAACCAATCATTCCGGATGGAATCCATTTACCATTTCGACATTCAGAGCTTGGTTTGATGGTTATGTTTAACATAAGAATTAAAAATTTTTCTTCCCCCCAAAATCAAAATATGGTTCGAGCCGATGTTTTTCGTCAGGTTCTTTGGCGGTTTTTATCGGTGCGGCTCCGCCGCATTTTCGGATTTTCGCGGGGGGCTTTCCTCGCCGCCGCAGGCGGCGAAATGCGTTCGGATTACTTTAAGAATACTGCACCAGTAAGGAATTTGCAAGCGGTTTTGGTTAGCCTCGCTTCGCTCGGCGATTATTTTGTACGGGATTTTGGGGGTAAAAACGAATTGGCGGTTTCGTTTGGGGGAAAGAAAGATTTTAATCAAAACTTATGAGATACATTATTTACGCTCGCAAGAGCACAGAAGACGAGGATAGGCATATTTTAAGTATCGAGGCACAACTGGTAGAGTTGCGAGAATTTGCCGCCAAAGAAAAACTTGAAATTGTCGCTTCCTTTCAGGAAGCAAAAACTGCCAAAGAACCTGGGCGAATGAAATTCGCAGAAATGTTGTCATTCTTAGAACAGGGAAAAGCAGACGGGATAATCTCATGGCACCCAGATCGTCTTGCTCGTAATTCTGTGGACGGAGGCAAAATAATTCATTTCGTAGATCGCGGCTTGATTCGCTCCCTTAAATTTCCAACGTTCTGGTTCGAGGCGACACCACAAGGTTTGTTCATGCTCAATATCGCTTTCGGTCAATCAAAATATTTTGTAGATAATTTGCGAGAGAATGTGAAGCGAGGGCTACGACAGAAAATTAGAAATGGCGTATGGCCCGGCTGGGCTCCGGTGGGTTATCTCAATAATCCCAAAACGCGAGGTGTAGATATTGACCGAGAGAAATTGGCAAAGGTAAAGAAAGTTTTTGAACTCTACGCCACCGGAGCATATACGCTTCACTCTCTCGCAAATTGGTGTGTCAAACACAATCTCAAAGGCAACAAGAACAACAAAATCTCTATCAGCAGTTTGCAGAAAATTCTACAAAATATTTTCTACATCGGTCTCATGAAATTTAAGGGAGA
>JACPHE010000052.1 GCA_016188765.1 Parcubacteria group bacterium
AAGAATATGCCTACAATAACTATTCTAAAAAAACCTGGGGCGGAAAAAATAAATATTGAAATAGATGTGAACCGCTGGGAAAAAATCGCCGATGCTTTGGGTTTTTACAAAAAAACATTTTTAAAGACGCTGGATAAATCCATAAAAGAGTCCAAAAGCGGCCGGGTTCGTAAGATTAGATCTTTAAGCGAACTAAGACATTCCTAATATGCTTGAGGTCTTGGTAACAGAGACATTCACTCGGCTGTACCGAAAACTGCCGTCAAGCATACAGAAAAAAGCAGACGCCAAAACCAATCTGTTCTGCCAAAACCCGTTTCATCCTTCCTTGTGCACTAAAAAATTAGAACCGCACCATGAAGAGGTGTGGAGTTTTTGGACCGATAAAGATTATAGAATCAAATTTCGATTCGTGGGCGTAAAAACAGTCCACTTTCTTTTTATCGGCAACCGCAAAGATATTTACAAATAATCAGATAATCCAACCGCCGACGAGATTTTAAATTTAAAGTTTTGGAATAAAAGGTGTGGCGAGAAAAAGTGTGAGCATTGTGAGTTGAGAATACTACTTTCCAAAACCAATTGATACTTACGACTGTTTAATCTATGATGGTTATTTAAATAATACAAAGAAGCTATGTTGCAAAAAACAAAAATCGGAGTGGTGGGTTTGGGGATGGTGGGCGATACGATTAGAAAATGGTTTGAGGAGATAAGGGGTTATAAGCGCGGGCATGACCTTTTTTGCTACGACACTGATGCCAAAAAGAGTTATGGTGATGATTATAAAAAGGCCGATGTTATTTTTGTGTCCGTGCCTACCCCGCCTAACCCCGACGGCAGTTGCAACACCTCTATTGTAAAAAGCGTGGTGGCCGAAATTCCCGACGGCAAAACAGTGGTCGTAAAATCAACCGTGGAGCCGGGCACTGTGGAATATCTGCAAAAAAAATACCCAAAAAAACATTTTATTTTTAACCCCGAATTTTTAACCGAATCGCAGGCCTGGTCCGATTTTGTGGATCCCGACCGGCAGATTGTGGGCCATACCGAAAAAAGCAAATCCTCGGCCAGCGATGTGCTGGCCTTGCTGCCCGACGCTTTTTTTGTTTCGCCCGGCACCAAAGACAAGCACTGCTACGGCAAGGTGCGCATCAACGCCACCGAGGCCGAAGTGGGCAAATACGCCGCCAATGTTTTCGGCTATATCAAGGTTATTTTTGGCAATATCTTGGCCGATATGGCCCACGGTTTAACGCAAAAATTTAAAAATGAGGGTATCGCGGCCGCGGTGGCTTACGAAAATATCGCCGAAATGCTCGGCCACGACAAAAGAATCGGAATGTCTTGGCTAAACATAAACCACGGCAATTACTGCGGTGCCGGCGGCTATTGCTTTCCCAAAGACATGAACGCGTTTATCAACTTTGGCGAGAAACTGGCGCGGGAATTGAAAAAGACAAAGGGGGGAGAAAAAGATTTAGTAAGATCGCTAACGGCCGGACTTAATGTTTTAAAATCGGTGCGCGACTACAATATCCAGCTTTTAAAATGGCAGGGTTTGGATTTAGACCAGGTCAGCTACCACAATAATCACCTCAAAAAAGAACCCCGCAAGATTAGGATGTAACACAAAAGTCCAAATTACTAAGCCCAAATGTCAAATCAATATCTAATGATCAAATGACAAATGTTTTGGATTTTGAGTTTTGACATTTATTTGTCATTTGAGTTTTGTCATTTGAAATTTAACATCTAGTATTCCCTCAATCGATGAATCCGTTCGTGCGTGCGGATTCTGTCTAAGGCCTTGGCCTCAATTTGCCGAATCCGTTCGCGCGTTACGCCAAATTCCTTGCCCACTTCTTCAAGAGTATGGGTGGCGCCGTCATCCAAGCCAAAACGCATCTGCAAAATCTTTTGTTCTCGGGGCGAAAGGTCTTTTATTATTTCTTTAATTTGGTCGCGTAACAATTGCTGGGCCGCCACCTGCGAAGGCAGTAATGTTTTTTCATCCTCAATCAGTTCGCCCAGAGTGCTATCTTCGTCGCTATCGCCCACCGGCGATTCCAAAGACACCGCCTCCTGGGTTATTTTTTGAATATGCCTGACCTTGGTCACATCCATATCCATTTCCTGGGCAATCTCTTCGGCCAAGGGCTCCCGGCCCAAGTCCTGAAGCAAGCGGCGTTTGACTTGGGTATATTTAGAGATTGTTTCCACCATATGCACCGGAATGCGAATGGTGCGGGCCTGATCCGCCAAGGCCCGAGTAACCGCTTGGCGAATCCACCAAGTGGCGTAGGTGGAAAATTTATAGCCCTTGCGGTAATCAAATTTTTCCACGGCCTTGGTTAAACCGATATTGCCTTCTTGAATCAAATCCAGAAGAGTGAGGTGCGAACTCCGTCCCACATATTTTTTGGCGATGGAAACCACCAACCGAAGATTGGCCTGGGTTAATTTCTGCCGGGCTTCTTCTTCTCCTTTTTCTATTCTTTTAGCCAGATCTACTTCCTCTTCGCCCCTTAGCAACGCCACTTTGCCAATTTCGCGCAAATAAATTTGCACCGAATCAAACAGCGGCCCCAGGCCAGCCGGGCCTTCGGGTTTTTTTAACCGTTCCTTGCCCGGCGCCTCCACAGTTAGCCGTTCTTGAGCGCCGACAATTTTAATGTTGAGCGATTCCAGTTTGCTATACAGCCGCTCCAAACCCGAAATGTCTTCTTCTATATTAGGGAATGTTTGGATGATTTCCGATTCGGTCACAAAACCGCGGCTGCGGCCCCGGCGGGCCAGTTCGGCCAGTTTTTCTTCGGTTACCACCGGCAATTTGGTTTTAGAGCGCCTTGCGGTTTTTTTTCTGCCTGTGCGGCGGTTTTTCTTGTGGCCCAAGCGGCGTTTTGTTTTTAATCTTTTCTTCTTTTTCATAATTGGGTAAGTTTTTGAGTTAGATTGTTAAACTCTTTAAGCAGCAAGTCCAAAGCCGCCGCGTCCGACGCGGCCTCGGCTGTTTTTATGTCAGCTTGAATCGCTTTTAATTTGGACTGCAGATATTGTTTTTTTAAACTTGTTAGCGTCTGGGCAAATTCGGCCTCCGGATCAATATTGAAATCGGCCAACATTTCGCTCATAAGGATTATGGACGAATCGGCCGTGTCCGGAATTTCGGCTCCGGTATTTGCCAGAAGACCTTGGGCCAGCGTTAATAGTTTGGGCTGGGAAAAGAGTTCCAGTTCCTCGGTGCCCACGCGCCTCTTTAGGTCCGGGTATCGTATTAATAAAGATAACAGATATTCTTCTTGGCGCAAACTCGGCAGGTTTTTAAAATTTCTTTCTGGAGCCAAGGGCGGCGCGTTTTTAGAGGGTTCGTAAGCAGAATACTCCGCGGGCAGCCGTTTCAGTTCTAAACCTAAGACATCTTTGGAAACGGCTATTTTTCTGGAAAGCTCCTCCAGCCAATAGTCCTTTTCCAGAGGCGAGGAGATATTTTTTATAAAAGGAAGCACTCCGGCCAAGATCTTTTTTTTGCCTTCCAGGGCGTTAGAATAATTTTCTAACGACCTTGTTATTAAATGAGCCAGATAAGGCACATTGTCCGCGGCCTGTTTCTGCCACAGTCCCGGATCGTGTTTAACCACATCTGCCGTGTCCTTGTGGCCCTTGGGAATTAAAATCGCCGAAACGCTAAACCCGGCCGCCAAAGCCAGGGCTATGCCCTTTTTTAAAGCGCTGTCGCCGGCTTCGTCGGCGTCAAACGCCAGCATTAAGCGGTCGGTGTATCTTTTTATTATCCGGGCGTGCCCCGAACCAAAAGCCGTGCCGCAGGTAGCCACCACATGGCTTACTCCGGCCTGATGCGACATCACCACATCCAAAGTCCCTTCCACCAAGATGCAACCCTCGCTTCTTATAACCGAACGGGCCTTGTCCAAACCATAAAGAACCTGCGATTTGTCGTAAAGAACTGTGTTGGGGGTATTTACATACTTGCCGGCGTCGGCGTGAACCGTCTTGCCTTTGACTTTATCAAAGACCCGGCCGGTAAAGCCAACTACCTGCCCCTGGCTGTCGGCAATGGGAAACATCACCCGATGCCGAAAGCGGTCGTGGTATTCTTTTATGGTCTCCCCTTTTACGATCAAGCCGGCCCGGTCAATTTCGCCATCGTCGTAACCTTCGGCGTTTAAAAAATTGTGAAGCGATTGCCAACTGTCGGGCGCCCAACCCAAACGAAAGTTTTTTATTGATTCAACAGCGACGCCGCGTTCTTTTAAGTAAGCGGCGGCCATCTGGCCCGTTTTGGACAAAAGTTGCCGTTCAAAAAACTTGGCGGCCAGTTCGCAAATTTCGTAAAGATTTTTCCGTTGTGAGACCAGCTGCGGGTCCTGCTTTTTTAACTTTACGCCGGCTTTCTCCGCCAAAAGCCGCAGCACATCGCCAAACTCCAAACCCTCCATTTTGCCCACGAAAGAAAAAATATCCCCGCCCTCACCGCAACCGAAACAGTGCCAAATCTGACGGGCGGGGGTGACCATAAACGACGGCGTTTTTTCGTTATGAAAAGGACACAGGCCCTTCCAATAAGCCCCGGCCTTGTTGAGCTTTAAATAGCCCTGAATAACCTCCACCACATCCAAACGGCTTTTGATTTCTTCGGCGGGAGAAAGCATACTATTGGCATTATGAATCAGGAATCAGAAATTAGAAAGGGGCTTGTTACCTGACAATCAAAGATGTGTCTGTCAATAAGATATAAACCCAAATTACACACACAATTATACAATAATTACACATACAACTATACAATTAAAATAAACACCACATTTGTAACCGATCGTTTGTTAATGATATGATTTATTAAAACATCTAATATAGATGTAATTTAGACAATGTTCAAAAAGCGGGGTGGTTTTTACAGATTAGGAATCAACCAACAGAAAATCATTCTGCTTCTTTCGGCCGGCATCGGTTTGGGTTTTACCAGAACACCCAGCCAACAATACCGCCTTATTAAAGGAATAAGCAAGGAATGGAAAAAAATAAATTATTTCGCTCTTAAAAGGTCTATTGCCGGTTTATACCGTTCCAAACTAATATCCAAAAAGAAAAATAATGATGGCTCTGTTACCATGGTTTTGACCAGCCAAGGAAAGAAAAAAGCCCTAGTATTCAATTTGAGAAACATGCGGATCAAAGAACCAAAGGCCTGGGACAAAAAGTGGCGGCTGGTTCTTTTTGACATTCCCGAAAAACGCAGAATGGACAGGGGTATGCTTAGAAGCATTCTTAAAAAATTGGGTTTTTATGAGTTTCAAAAAAGTGTGCTTGTTCTGCCCTACGAATGCCAAGACGAACTGGACTATGTTATAGAATTGTTCAATCTTCGCCCGCATGTAAGGATAGCCACGGCCACACACTTAGATAACGAGTCACATCTAAAAGATATCTTTCGGCTCTCATGATCTTATTTTGTTTAGGCGGTACGAACACAAAAACAAATCCAATATAAACAATTATAACATTAACAAACGATCGTTTGTTAATGTAGTGATTGACAAAATTAGATACAATTTGCTAGTTTGAATCCAACTGAAAGGAGGTGGTAACTGAATGGCCGAACTGGATATAAGCAATAACTACGCCGTCAGGCAATTCATCGGCGAGTTCTTTGAAAATATGACGGCTAAGATGTTTGAAGCAGAACTTATACCAGCCAGAAATTTTACCAAAGGCGAGGTCCATCCCGATCTTTCCTGCAACAAACTGGATGCTTGGCTGGAAGTTAAAGCCACCCAGGAAAGCCGATATTTTAAGGTGTATATGAATCAGGTAGAAAAATATCGGGAACTCCTGCGGCCGGTGCCGTTTCCGCATTCGCGGCTCTGGTATGTTTTCTTCACCCACACGGTTTTTAAAATATCGGAAACCTATGCTCAAAAAACCGTGGAAGATTTGTCTCGGGACTTGGTGCGAAGCATACCTAGGATTGTGGTTCTCGATTTTTCCATAGTGGATACCCTCTCTCGCCAACTCAAAATCCTCAAAAAGTGGACCGAAGTCGGCTTTCCGCCGTTTCTAAGGTGGGAACATAAAATCAACCGCGAATTCATGGAGGAACCCAAAAACAAGCTCGTCCGAATCGGCCTAAAGCCGAGCGATTACACTATCAAGAAAAACACGATTGAATTGAGTCACGGCCGGGTAAAACACACCGCGCCCATTGTTCTTGTGGTCAAAAAATAAAGGACTACTGGCTCCCAATCCAATAGTCCTTTTTCTTTATTGACCTTTGTTAAGCAACCTGGTAAACTGACCATAAATTAAACATGAAACTGTACGAATTATACATGGTTTTAAGGCCGGATTTGAGCGAAGCCGATTTGGGAAAAACGGTTTCGGAGGCAACTGATTTTTGTTCAAAAAACGGCTTTGAGGTGACTGCCTCAAAAACCAAAGAGCGCGAACGGTTGCCCTACCCCGTAAAACATTTTACCGAAGGCCATATGGTGAGTATGGATTTTTCTGGTTCAAACGAGTCCGTCTTTCCGGAGGAAGCCGAGGCATATTTAAGACATAATGAAAATATCTTAAGACACCTGGTTATGGCTAAATCGGAAAAGATGCTTAAAAAAATAAAGCCCTTGCCGGCTTTTGAACCTAGACCCTTTAGGCCGGAAAGAAAACCAGTGGCGGCGGGAGAAACAATAACCCGCGGCCCCGAAATAAAAACCGAACCTGTGCCATTGGATATTGAAGGGGTGGATAAAAAATTGGAGGAATTACTTAAGTAAGCGCGACACTAATATACGAATGCGCGCCCGCTTCGCCAAAGCGATAGCGCCCGCTCCGACTCGTCGGAGACGGGGCGAGAGGCGAGCGAATGACACGAATAAATTATTCGCATCATTCGCATGAATTCGTAAATTAGCATCGCATTTAAATGAACTTAAACAAAATCTTTATAGTGGGCAACTTAACCCGCGATCCAGAAATCCGCTCTTTGCCTTCGGGACAAAATGTAGCCAATTTCGCGGTGGCTACCAACCGCATCTGGAACGACAAAAACGGTCAAAAACAACAAGATACTCAATTTCATAATGTGGTGGTTTTTGGCCGCATGGCCGACACCTGCGGCAAATATCTTAATAAGGGAAAACTGGTTTTGGTGGAAGGCCGGATACAAAACCGCAGTTGGGACGCCCAGGACGGCACTAAAAAATACCGCACCGAAATTGTAGCCGAAGCGATTCAGTTGGGTCCTCGAACCGGCCATGAACCCGCCGGAGCCGCCATGGCTTCCAGCAGAGACATCAGCCCCAACACCAAGACGCAAAATCAAACCAAAGACAAAGAAGATATACCTATTATAGAACAAGATACCGAAGAAGTTGACATATCGGATATTCCTTTTTAGTATTATTACCTATGGCTTATAACAAACCTGTTTATCGCAAAAGAAACAAGGCCTTGGAAACAAAGCAGTGCTATTTTTGCACCAATGATGTTGATGTTGTTGATTTTAAAGAAACTGCAATTTTAAGGAATTTTTTAACTCATCAATATAAAATCGCCCCCCGCAAAAGAACCGGCACCTGTTCCCGGCACCAGCGCCGAGTGGCCAACTCCATCAAACGCGCCCGCATCGCCGCGTTGTTGCCTTTTACCCAGCATCAGAGGTAACGCGACTAGCACTAGGGTTTAGAGTACCCCAAGGGTTTAACAGTTTAACATTTCACTTTTATTCACTGGCATTAAAATAACCCCCGACTTTTATATCGGGGGTTATTGGTTTACGAATTCTTCCCTTTCACTCCGCTACCCATTCCCTTTTATTAGCCTGCCCGCCTCTACCAAAAGTTCGGCGGCCTTGGCTAAACACGCCTCGGCCGAGTTGCCACCCTCAAGGTGCTTTCTAAGAGCGTCATCCATCTTAATCAAAGCAAGCGACTTCTCGGCCACCTCCACCAGCGGCAGGAGGGAACTGAATTGCCCCACTAGCATCGCCATCGGCGCTTTCAACACAGCCGCGCGCGCCGCCACGGCCACGCCCGGGGCCAAGGGCACCGAGACGGGATGATGCGTGGCCGCCGCCAGCATCGCGATCATGCTTTTGGCCAAATCGTCGCCATTTGAGCCGGCCAAGCCAAGCCCACCAGCTTCAATCGCTAAAGCCCGTTCTGTTCCGGCTGACACTTCTGGAGAAACCGTCTCGGGCAAGTCCGCCAGTTGAGACACTGGCTTACCGCCGACCTTCTCATAAGCCAAGGCCGTTAATTCACCTTCCGCCGTAAGCAATTCTTCGGCACGACAGTACCGTTCGACCATCTCCGGTGTTCGGCCCAACTTGAACTTATTATGACTTCGCTCTTTGACAAGGCCGCGACAATCACCGTTATAAGCCACCAGCTCTTGCACAAATTCAGCTTCATCTTTAAAATCCAACATCTTAAAGTTTGGCCGACTCATCATGTGAAACCAAGTTAGATGACCACCAACCTTAACTTCTTTGATCGGCTTCTCCGCCCGCGGCATATCTTTCACCTCCTCTTTCGCATTAACCGGTTGACTTGACCCATTATCTGGCTTGCTCGGTTCGGTCGAGGGTTTAAAGCCCGACATCAAGGTCTTATTGGCAATGGCGTGGTCGAGCCAGGTGAAATGGACCTCAATGGCTGGATAGTATTCTCTCAATATCATTGCCGAAAGCGCCGGTATTTCGCAAATCTCAATCAAAACACCGAGCGGATATTCTCCTTCATCAACCATAGTTTTCTGGTGATTTACGGCGGCTACAAGTTGGGATGGAAGATGAATATCCAGCTGTTTCAGATGCTCATAGACAGATGAACCCGAAATCGCGAGCCAGCCCTCCCGAGCTTCGGCTTGAGTGTAAACCTTTTCTTTCGTGCCCAGCATTATCTTCACCTCCTTAAATAACTCAAATAACAAATAAAAGAACTATCATGTTCTCAATCAAACTTTATAGCAATTTCATAATATTTTATCAATCTTGGCCGCCAAAATAAAATCCTCTTCGGCCAAGCCGCCGGCTTTGTGAGTGTAAAGCACAATCTCGACATAATCATACGAAAAAGTAATATCGGGGTGATGACCTTCGGCCTCGGCCAGTTCGGAAATTTTATCTACAAAGGCCTTGGCCTCATTGAAATTTTTAAACTTCCAACGGCGGTAAAGTTTCTCTATTCCACCATCCGATTCAAAACTCCACTCCGAGCTGATTTGGGATTTGTACTCACCTATCTTCTCGCCCGGCAATTTAACGCCCCAAACACAGGATCGACAGGAACGATTGGCTAATAATTTATTCGCGTCATTCGTGCGCATTCGCATATTGGTGTCGCGTTAAACAATTTGCGTCTCCGCCGCTTTTTTTCTGATACCGCTCACAATGTCCGCGAACACCTTGGGATTTTCTTTAAGATAACCGGCCGAGGCCTCTAGGCCTTGGCCTATTTTTTCGCCCCCGTATTGAAACCACGAACCGGCCTTATCTAAACCCCCCAACCGCACACCCGTTTGCAACACATCGGCCAAAGCCGCCACGCCTTGGTTATACATAATGTCAAACTCGGCCTGCCGAAAGGGCGCCGCGACTTTGTTTTTCACCTCCTTGTCGCGGACGCGGTTGCCAACTATCTCGTCTTTATTTTTTAACTGGGC
>JACPHE010000053.1 GCA_016188765.1 Parcubacteria group bacterium
GCTTATCCATGGTTGACGCGCAAAAAATTATTGACTTTGTGAAAGAAGTGAACGATATTTTTAATATCCTGCCCCAACAAGAACCGGCGCCCGCCGAAATTATGGCGCTCGCGGCCGAACGGGAAAAAGTCCGGGCCGCGGGGGATTTTGCCGCCGCCGACAAATTGCGCCAAGAAATCAGAAAAAACGGCTGGGAGATAGATGATACGGCCGGCGGACAAAGAATAAAAAAAATCCAATAGGACCTATAAGTCCTATCGGTCTTATAAGTCCTATATGCTTTCCCCGATAACCAAATCCGACCTCGCCTCGCCTTTTTCCGAAAGAAGCGCGGCGATTCCGGTTGATAAACTGCCGCCGCAGTCGGTGGAAGCCGAAGAGTCGGTTCTGGGCGCTTTGATGATGGATAAAAACGCCATCATCAGGGTGGCTGATATGTTGCGTCCCGAGGATTTTTACAAGCGCGCTCATCAGCTGATATTCGGGGCGGTGCTGCATCTTTATGAAAAATCGGAACCGGTGGATGTTTTAAGCTTATCCAACCGCTTAAAAGAAACGCAAACGCTGGAAAGCATTGGCGGGACAAGTTATTTGACCGGATTGGTCGGGCTCGTGCCCACGGCCTCAAATGTGCTTCATTACGCCAAAATAGTCCGGCATAAAAAAATACTGCGGGAACTTTTGGCGGCTTCCCAAGACATCGCCCGCTTGGGCTTTGAGGAAAACCAGGATATTGAACTGGTTTTGGACGAAGCCGAAAAAAAGATTTTCTCTATTGCCGAACGGTCTTTAAAACAGGATTTTTTGCCTATAAAGTCGGCTTTAGAAGACGCTTTTGAAAGAATAGACAAACTCCACAAGGGCGACGGGGCTTTAAGGGGACTCGCCACCGGTTTTGCCGATCTGGATAATTATTTGGCCGGATTGCAAAAATCCGATTTGGTGATTTTGGCGGCGCGGCCGTCTTTGGGCAAAACATCTTTGGCTTTGGACATAGCCCGCAGCGCGGCTATTAAGGATAAGGTCTCGGTCGGGATATTTTCTTTGGAAATGTCTAAAGAACAACTGGTGGACCGTCTGCTGGCGTCGGAAGCCGGCGTGGATTTATGGCGGCTGCGCACCGGCCGATTAAGCATGGACGGAGACGACAGCGATTTTGTTAAAATTCAAGAGGCCATGGGCATTTTGGCGGAGACGCCTATTTTTATAGATGATGCCGCTTCGGCCAATATTATTCAGATGCGCACCATGGCCCGGCGGCTTCAGGCCGAACACGGACTGGGTTTGGTTATTGTTGACTATCTTCAATTAATGGAAGGGCGAAATTCCGGTTCGGACAACAGGGTCCAGGAAATAAGCGAAATTTCCCGTTCGTTAAAAAATATGGCCCGCGAACTTAATGTTCCGGTTCTGGCACTGTCGCAATTATCACGCGCCGTGGAATCCAGAAGCCCTCAAATTCCTAAGCTTTCCGACTTGCGCGAATCCGGATCCATAGAGCAGGATGCCGATGTGGTGTTATTTATTTACCGTGAAGACCGTGAAAAACCCAACACCGAAAGAAAAAACATCGCCGAAATCCACATTGCCAAGCACAGAAACGGTCCCACGGGCAAAGTTGAATTATATTTCAATTCAAATCAGGTTTCGTTTAAAAACTTAGCAAAAAATATAACCGAGTAAAAACAAATATCGTTCTGAGCGACTTCAAGGAGGTTCCAGTTAAATTATAAAGAGGGAGGATGCAAGAGCCCCTCCTTGCAGGAGCGAAGAATGATATTTGTTGATACTACCTAATAAACTTGTTTCCAGCTCCCATTCAAAAACTAATCTCGCATTTCCAAAAACTGCCCGGCATCGGCCCGCGCCAAGCCACTAAGTTCGCCTTGCGCTTAATCAAAATGTCCGACGGCGAATTAAAGACCATGGCGAGCGACATGGCCAATCTTAAATCGTCCGTGGGCGAATGCAAAGTGTGTTTCATGCTTTTTGACCGACCCTACTCCGCTAAAGCTACGCAGGGCAAGCCCAAACCTGATGACACTTCGCAAAACGAACCCAAAAATAATGCCCTGTGTCAATTTTGCAGAGATGACAAGCGGGACCGGAATAAAATTTGCGTGGTAGCCGGCGACAACGACGCTCTAACTATAGAAAAAACCAAAACCTACGACGGCTTATATCATATTCTGGGCGGGCAAATTTCGCTCTTGGAAAAAGAAGAAAACCGAAACCTGAACCTTTTGGCCTTAAAAAATCGGCTTGACCGAAGGACCGCGTCAAACGCGGCTCCAGCCGAAATTATCTTGGCCCTAAACGCCACCGCCGAGGGGCAGGCCACCGCTTTATATTTGGAAAAATTTTTGGCCGATTCCGGGGTTAAAATAGCCCGTTTGGCTCAAGGCCTGTCCACCGGCAGCGAAATAGAATACGCCGATGATCAGACCTTGATAAACGCGCTTAAGCATAGAAGGTAGAATCTAGAAAATAGAAAGTAGAATAAAAATAAAATAAAAATTCCATATCAAAAAATCTCGATCTAAATCGAGATTTTTTGGCGTGGAGCCAAGGGGAATCGAACCCCTCGTTCCGAGTGCTAATCACGAAACGCTCACCAGAAGTGGCCCCTCGGCGTCCACAAGATAATTTTATCATAAATAAAAAAGAAAGCCCGAGAGGTCTCGGACTTTCAGGGTACGACTTCGTTTCGTGATTAGCATCTTTAGTATAGCATCTCTAATTTTTGTGTCAATCGCGGGGTGTGGAAATAAAAAAGAGGATTGCTGGTTTTTTCAGCAATCCTCATTGATTGACCGATGATGAGATGTATTTAAGTTTCAAGCGCAACCACGGGTAGATCATCTGCAGGTTTGTCTTTCCTTGGTTCAATGGAAAGATGCGCTCCTTGGTTTTCTAGGTCAACCGAACCGTCTTCACCCAATGGCGGAGGTCCTTTCCTAAGCCCTAAATAGACATAGCTGCTGCCACTCTTGGGCGGGTGGGCCCATAACGCATATATACCATTAAAAAAAGCCAGACCCCAAAAGTATAAACTGAATATGGCTTCCTCGTCTCCGACTAACCCCGCTATAAGCGGGACACCAACTGGAGGATCAGCCAATCTAGCTGCACAACCGGCGTCTGCTAGATCAAAAATATCGGAAACGACACTGCGGTGCTTGTTCATATCAACTGAACGCCTAGTGGTTCCCGAGTAATCATAGCCAGGCAGATTATCGGTAACCTTCACCAAGTTACCAGCACTGGTAACTGTGTGATGCAAAGAAACACCCTGTTGTGTCTCCAGCATAGCCCGCAATACTTTCATCTCTGGGCTATCTAGGGTTTTGGTGATTTCTTTCTCGTTGCCCAACTTACCATATCCACCAAACCAGCGGAACAGGTTTCCGATTTGGGACAAAGTTGGAAGAACAAACTTACCTTCTCCAAGAGCATCTGAGAATCTTACAGGGTAAACAAACCCCCCAAAGGTTGTTACACAACCCTTTGCGACTTATAAAGATTGAAAATATCCACCACGGGCCTCCTTTTTTAAAAGTACAAACCATTTAAACCTCAATTTTTTCTTCTTCATTATTATGATATAATAATATATAGTATGAGTCAATAGCAAACCAAAATCTCCGCCTAGGCGGAGATTTTGGTGATTTGGACTTCGGTAAAATGCTGGCGGTGGCCCTGCTTTTTTTTGTAGCGCTTTTTGGGGCGGTATTTGAGGATGATTATTTTGCGGGCGCGGCCGTTTTTGACAACTTTAGCCGTAACTTTAGCGCCTTCAATTTTGGGCTGGCCCAACGATAAGTTGTCACTGTTTGAAACCATCAAAACCTCATCAAAAACAACCTCGCCGCCCTCTTCGGCTGTGAGTTTTTCTATCTTCAATTTTTGGCCCTCGGCCACTTTATATTGCTTACCCCCTGTTTTAATTATTGCAAATGTAGACATAATTAAAATGAATTACCACCCCGATGGGGCGGTATCTACGAAGGGTTACCCTTCGACTCCTCGCTCCGCTCGTCGCTCAGGGTTATTGTTTCGTAACCGCATTCAGCCCCGCCCCAAGAGGGCGGGTATTCTGCGGACGAAATAACAATAACAAACTAATCCTCGTCCTGTCTAGGCCCTGCTATAGCCGCAACTTCTACCCCCATTTTCTCGCCCGTAATCCGCAAAACATCCTTATCTATCTTGCCAAATTCGCGATAGGCCTGGTTATACATATTTACCGTAGTACCCAAATGGTTGCCCATCTTGCTTAAATAATTCTCGTAACCGGAAAGATGCTTGCTTAGCTCCTCCACCCTTTTTATTATTTCTTTGGCCGATTCTTCTATCTGCAAAGCCCGCAACCCCTGCATAACTGTTTGAAGATAAGCCAAAAAAGAAGTCGGAGAAACAATAATTACCTTATATTTATTGGCCGCGCGCTGGATAAGGTTTTCGGTATCTTCGTCCTGCAAAGCGCCGATCCTGTTTATTAAAAGATCGTAATAAATCGCCTCGTGCGGAATAAACATGAAGGCAAAATCCATAGTGCCCTGCGGGGGCTGGATATATTTTGATGTTTCCTGAATGCGGAGCTTAAGATCGTTCACGAAAACCTTCTCCAACCGGTCGCGCTCCAGATTATTTTTCTCTTCTGCCAAGCGATTATAGTTTTCCAAAGAAAACTTGGAATCCACCGGAATTATTTTATCTTTTACAAAAACCGCCGCGTCCACTATGGTGCCGTCTTTAAAAGGATACTGCATCTGGTAGCTCCCCGGCGGCAAGGTGTTTTTAAGCAATGTTTCCAAATAATATTCCCCCAAAACACCCCGCTGTTTAGGGTTTTTCAAAATATCCTGGAGATTTTTTAACTGGTCGGCAAAATTGACCACCTGCTTATTGGTTTCATCCAGTTTGGTCAACCGTTCGGTAACATCGCGGACAATCTGCGCCGTCTGCCCAAACTGCGTCTGCATGCTACGGTGCGATTCGCCCAGTTTTTGATCTAATGTTTTGGCAATATCGCTAATCTGGTGTTGAAGCATTAAAAACAAATTCTGTTCGTTTTCCGGCAGCGCCTTCTTCTTATGTCTGGACAAAAACCAAAACAAACCGGCCAAACCGGCAACAATAAAAATCGCTAAGATAATAAATTCAAAACTCATTTATTAAACTATAGAATGTCTAAGTTCTAATGTCTAATTTCTAATCAAACCCCAAGGTCTAATGACCTAATGACAAAAATTTAACATTGGACATTTGAAATTGACTAGGCATTAGTAATTAGAACTTGGTCATTTTAGCAAGCTCGGCTTGCGCGTAAACATCCATTTGGCGATTTCTATTAAAACTATATTTATAAATCCAGCCCCGAAAATTATAACCCATTCCAAAAACCCGATGGGTCGGGAACGCAGCAAAAATTGCAAAGGCGGCCAATAAACGGCTGCCGCCAAAAGCCCCAGGCCCAAAGCCAAAGAGCCCAAAAGATATTTATTTTCAAAAAAAGGAATTTCCCAAAGAGGCCTTTTTAGGTTTCTGATCGAAAAAGAAACGAAGAGGGCTGAAACGCCCAGGCCCACAAACACCACACTTTGGGCATAGCCGAGGCCCTCGGCAGAAGATCTAAAAAAAAGAAACATCAAAAACAACACTGACGCGTTAAGGCCGCCCACAATGCCTATCACAAACCTCATTAGATTATCGATTATGGGTTTTTTAAGGGCCGGCGGCGGGTTTTCCATTACATATTTTTCAGCGGGATCAACGGCTAAAGCCATAGCCGGCAAGGCCTCGTGAACCAAGTTAACCCATAAAATTTGAATGGCCGCGAGCGGCATAGGCAAGCCAAAAAACAAACTCAAACCCACCAGTATTATTTCGGTAAGGCCGGTGCTTAAAAGATAGGCCACGACTTTTTTAATGTTATCCAAAATAACCCGGCCTTCTTTTATGGCTTTTATCAAGACCGAAAAATTGCTTTCCAAAAGAATAATATCCGAGGCCTCCCGGGTCAAATCCACTCCGCTCGCGAGCGCCACGCCAATATCGGCGCGCGCAAGCGCCGGAGCGTCGTTGACGCCGTCGCCCACCACCGCCACGACCTCGCCCTGCGCTTGCCAGGCCTCGGTTATTTTTAGTTTTTGCTCGGGCGTGACGCGGCTAAAAATATCCACGGACCGCACCCGATGCGATAAGTCCTTAACGCCCCAAGAAGCAATGTCCTTGCCTTCGGCCAGTTCCAGCGGCAAGTTTTTGTTTTTTGAAACCAAACCAACCTCTTGGGCCACCGCGCGCGCCGTAAAAGAATGGTCTCCGGTCACCATAACCGTTCTGATGCCGGCTCGCCGCGCCAAAGAAATAAAATCCTTGGCCTCCGGGCGCGCCGGGTCCTTAAGAGCAACCAAACCAACCAAATTAAGCCCCGCCAACACTTCGTCAAAAAAACCCAAAGAAATATGTTTTTGGATGATGGTTTTGTCCTCTATTTTTTTAGAACAAACGGCCAAGACCTTAAAACCGCTTTTGGCCAAAGCGTCAACCGATTCTTTGGCCATAGCCAGTTCAAAAGGTATCGCGTTTTCATACCGATTCAAAACCTGAACTTTTTTAACATGGGCCAGCATCACATCGGGCGCGCCGACCGCGATCGCCCAAACCAAACCCGCTTCATCCTCCCTGAAAGAAACGCCGTATTTGCGGGAACTGTTAAATAATATCTGGCCCAGTTTTTTAAACTTACGGTTAATCTTTTTAAAATCCAAACCGGCCTCTAAAGCCGCCAACAGCAGGGCTTGATCCACCGGGCTGCCTATAATTTTCAACTCATTGATTTGCGAGTCCGGATTTTCAACCAGGGCCTCCGAAACCAAAAGCCCGTAAGACAAGACCAAAATATGATTGGATCCGTATCCCGTCGCCCCGGCCATTTCCAAAACGCCGTTCCGCCTTTCCGGTATCAAAATTTTGGCCACCCGCATTTTTCCTTGAGTCAAAGTTCCGGTTTTATCGATTAAGATTACACTGGTTGAACCCAAATTTTCGGCGGCCGCTAAACTTCTGACCAGTCCCTTCTCCCTTAAAACTCGTTTCATGCCCACCACTAAAATAACCGTAACGGCCACCGGGAGGCCTTCGGGTATGGCCGCCACGGCCACGGCCACCGCGACTAAAAACATTTCTTGGGCGTCGCGCCCCAACAACAAGCCCCACAACAGAATAAACGCGCTTAAGACCATTACGGCCAGGCCAATCAGCCGTCCAAGTTTTCTTATTTTTTTTTCAAAAGGCGTCCGGCTTAAGGGCGGATTTTTCAACATGCGGGAAATGCGGCCGATTTCCGAACTTAGGCCCGTGCCAAAAACCACCGCCTCGCCGCTTCCCTCAACCGCCAGCGAACCGCCAAAAATTGCGTTGGTTCTTTCAAACACTGTCGCGGCGGCGTCAACGCTTCCGACCCGCTTTAGAACCTCGCCGGATTCTCCGGTTAAAATACTTTCATCAACTCTTAAATCAAATGAATGAATTAACCGTCCGTCAGCCGGAATTTTATCGCCGGCTTTTACGGCTATAATGTCGCCCGGCACAACTTGGCGAGCCGTAATGGCTGTGTAAACGCCATCGCGCCGAACAATGGCATTTTTTGATTCAAGTTTTTTTAGATCTTTCAACGATTTCTCGGCCTGGTGTTCCTGAAAAAAACCAATAAAAGCGTTTAAAGCAATGACTATAAAAATAACCGCGGCGTCCAAAAATGATTTAACCGCGAGAGTTAGCGCTCCGGCGGCGACAAGAATCAGAATAAGCGGGTTTAAAAACTGGCGGAAAAGTATTTTTAGGACTGGCTGTTTCTTTTCCGGCTCAAGTTCGTTGGGGCCGAAATGGCGAATCCGCTTTTCGGCTTCGGCCTGGCTTAAACCGTCCCTTTTGGAATCCAGATGCTTAAAAACATCGCCTAAAGGAAAGGTGTGCCAGGCGATTTCTTCAACAACCTGTTTAGGACCGGATTTAGGGTTTTTTGGCGCCATATAAAAATTTTAACACATACCGACACATATGTTCCGCCAAAAAATGATGTGCGGCCCCAACGGGATTCGAACCCGTGTTACTGGGATGAGAACCCAGCGTCCTGAACCGGGCTAGACGATAGGGCCTTTTTTCAAATTACTAATAACCAATGTCTAATTTCTAATCAAATCCAAAATCCTAATGCCTAAATCATTTGGTAAATTTGTCATTTGACATTGATTAGAC
>JACPHE010000055.1 GCA_016188765.1 Parcubacteria group bacterium
AGCAATTATAAAGTAAAGCACCGTGCCTAAAACCAAGAAAGCCAAAAAATAAATCCCAAACACCGCCAAGGTCCGCGGCAGGCCTTTTTTTTGCAGATAATTGGCCGGTGGAGTTATGGCCGAAGCGATTATCACCGAAAACAAAATAATCGCCAGCACATCGCGGATAAGGTATAACAAAGCCGCGCCCAGCACAATAGCAAAAGCACGGAACATTGTTTCCGTGGTTATGCTTATATCCAAATGAGTTCCAGGAACTTTCACGGTTTAAAATTTTAAAATCTCCTCAAACTTGTCCCGATCCTTTAAAGGGCCGATAACGGCCAAGTTTAGATTCTTATCTTGAAAAATATCCTCGGCCACCTCTTTGATGTCGGCCGGAGAAACTTTGTCCATCATACTGAACTTTTGTTCCACTGTCAATACATCGCGGGTTAACACCTCCTGCAAGCCAAAAAACGAGGCGACTTCGTCGGACGACTCCAACCCCAATAAAGTGCCCCCTTTTATATAGTCCTTGGCCTTTTGAAGCTCTTTTTCGGCCACGCCGTTTTCTTTTATTTTTCTTAATTCTGCCATGATTGCCTCCGCGGCTTCATGGATTCTAGCTGTATCAACTCCGGCGGAAACATCAAAGTAACCGTGGTCGGTGGAAAGCGATGACGAAGCCCGAATGTAATAACCCAAACCCAATTCATCCCGGATTCTGATAAATAATCGCGAGGACATGCCCCCGCCCAAAATTGTAGCCAAAAGTCCCAAAGCCCAACGCCGCGGGTCAAACATATTATAGGCACGCGCGCCTATAACCAAATGACACTGATCGGTGTCTTTGTAGGCCACCTTGATTTGCGGTTGTGACTGCGTTTCTTGGCACGGCAATGGTTTTTCTGTTTGGCCTTCGCGAACCTGTTTAAAATATTTTTCCACCTTGGCCTTGGCCTCGCCCAAATCAATGTTGCCCGCCACCGCCACGGTTACATTTTCCGACTTATAATACCTGGATAAATAATCTAAAAAATCTTGCCGCTGGAGCGAACGGATAACTTCTTTACGCCCGGCAATGTCCCAACCGGCCGGCTGGTCGCCGTATAAAAGTTCTTCAAACAAGTCGCCGATTTTGCGCATGGGCGTATCTTCGTACATGTCTATTTCACCAATAATCACTCCCCGTTCTTTTTCTATTTCCTGGGCCGGAATGGTGGAATTTAAAAAAATATCCGAAACCACATCAAACGCCAAATCGGCATGTTTGGAGTCCACCTTGACCCAATAACCCGTCAGTTCTTTGTCGGTAAAAGCGTTGTAGGCCGCGCCGACTGCGTCCAGTTCGTGAGCGATGTCGGATTTGCCGGGCCTTTTGACGGTGCCCTTAAAAAACATATGCTCCAAAAAATGGGAGATGCCGTTAATGTCTTTGGTTTCGTAACGGGACCCCGTGCCCACCAAAACCAACAGAGTGACTGTTTGCGTTCCTGTCATCGGAACATATATTGCGCGCAGGCCATTCGGCCAAACTTCTTTGGTAAATTTGTGCATAATTTGTCTATGAGCGTAGCGAATAGCTACAAATTATAGCCCCGTTAGTGAACTTCCGACTTAACCGTTTGATTTTTCTGTTCAAGAAAAATCTTTCGGAAGTTCTACTACGGGGCATTGTTTATTTTTGCTGTAATATAACTTTCTAAATCTTCTACCTTAACCCTCTCCTGCTTCATCGTATCTCGATCGCGGACGGTTACGGTCTCATCTTCCAAGGTTTGATAATCCACCGTAATGCAATATGGCGTGCCGATTTCGTCTTGGGAATAATAGCGCTTGCCCACATTGCCCCGATCATCCCAAGCTATGGGGAGTAGTTGGTAGTTAGTAGTTAGTAGTTTGTAAACCGAGCGAGCTTTGTTAACCAAATCGGGCTTGTTGGCTGAAAGCGGGAAAACGGCAACCTTATATGGAGCCAGACCGGATTTTAGTTTTAAGACCAATCGGTTTTTATCGCTGTCGTCATAAGCCGAACAAAGCACCGCCAGCAAAGAACGGTCCACCCCCCAGGTGGGCTCGATCACATGCGGATAAAATTCCTCCCGCCCTTGGCGAGGATCGCCTTTGGCGGCGCCGTCTTGATCGCGGTAAGGCGGCTCGGCAAAGTGATTTTTTAAATCAAAGTCAGTGCGGTAAGCCAAACCGTAAAGTTCCTTGCGGCCGAAAGGAAAATCAAACTCAAAATCAATGGTGCGTTTGGAATAATGAGCCCGTTCTTCGGCCGGCACCTCCAATTCGTGGATATGCCGAAGGTCTACGCCGATATCTTCCAACCAGCTTAACATCTCGCGGCGCCAATGCTCAAAACTATCCTGCCAGTTTTCTTTTTTTATAAAATACTCAATCTCCATCTGCTCAAACTCGCGCGTGCGGAAAATAAAATTACCGGGCGTGATTTCGTTTCTAAAGGCCTTGCCGATTTGGGCGATGCCGAAGGGAACGGTTTTGCGGGTGGTATCCAACACATTTTTAAAATCCACAAACATGGCTTGAGCCGTCTCCGGCCGAAGATACACATTATTGCCTTCAACTGGACCGAGTTGGGTTTTAAACATTAAATTAAACTGTTTGGCTTCGGTAAATTTTTTGCCGCCGCAGCTTTCACACGCACTCCCGACTTGATCGGCGCGATAACGGGCATGACATTTCTGGCATTCCGCCAACGGATCGGAAAACTCCTTCAAGTGGCCCGACGCTTCCCAAACTTTGGAATTCATCATCAAAGCCGCGTCCAGCCCGACTATATCGTCGCGGCTATGGACAAATCTCCGCCACCACAAGTTCTTTATGTTATTTTTTAATTCCACGCCCAAGGGGCCGTAGTCCCAGCTATTGGCCAAGCCCCCATAAATCTCACTGCCGGGGTAAACAAAACCCCGCCGCTTGCATAAGGAAACGATTTTTTCTATAGAATCAACCATATTTCTATTCTCCGCTTTTAATTTCTAGAGTCAAACTCTGGCTGGCAGAGATTTGGGAAACAGCCAGACCCTCGGGCTTGGAAGTGGAATCCAAAGTAGCCGAAACCGGCAACTTGCCGCCCGCGGAACTTAATTTTTCTTTAATTTTTACTCTAAGCGTTAATTCGCTCCGCTCCAACGGCTGTATCCCAAAGAACGGCGCGAAGTTGTCGCGATTTAAAGTGGCGGTTCTGGCTGAAGAATTAAAATTAATGTTTTTTACCTGGCCGCTAGGGCTGCCAATTTCAACGGAACTAAAATCAAAATTGTCGCTATCCAGTTTTATTTTTAAAGTAAGGTTGGCCAGCGGCGCGTCCAAGTTATTTTGCCACACGAATTTATAAAACAAGGTCTCGCCCGCGCGGGCCGAAGTTACGCCTTCGGGTTCGGTATTTAGATAAAGCGATAAAGGCGGCGTTATCAGCCCAACCTGTCCGCTAATCTCTTTGTATATTTTCCAATTAGTCCCCTCCAAGCCCTCCAAAAACGCCCGAAAGACCTTGTTTTCACCCTCTAACCCGGTAACTGTGCCCTTTATAACCAAGCCCTTGGATTCCTGCGGCAAAAATTCATCTACCCGCCAGACATTATTAAATTCATAAAGTTTTTCCGAGGTCTCTTCCACCCTAAAACCAGAAGGAAATTCCAGCCGAACTCTCATGTTGGGGAAACCAGCTTCGCTTTCGTTTTTTAAATTAAATTTTATTTCCATTTTTTCGCCGGAAACTGTTTCCGAAACCGCCTCCATCGCCAAGGCCACCGGCAGAGAAGTTATGTTGGTAGCAACCGTGGCCGAGGATTCAAAAATGATACTGCCCGAAGACGGTTTAAATTTAAAAACCGCCTGGGCTTTGCGTTCAAAATTTTCTCCGCCGTAGATAACCGCCCTAAATTCCCTTTCAAACAGGCCCCCGGGTTTTAATTCGGCCAAAGGAACAGTTTGTTTTAAAGTGCCTTGTTTAAACTGGGACGATTCACTAGAGGCGATTATGGGTTTGGAAAAATCCGGAAACTGAAAAATCAATTCGCCGTCTTTTAATTCGGTTTCATTTTTGTTGACTATGGCCAATTTCCAAACAGAGGTTTGGCCAGCTGTTATTTCGGTCGGCCCCTGTAGTTTTAACTCCACTCGGTCTTTCCTAAAAGCGTAAAACCCCCGAAAGAAAACATACACTGCCACCGTAACGGCTAAAAGCAAAAAAACTCCCGCGCCCAAAAGTACTTTCCTCCAAATAGCGGGCGAAGGCGGTGTGTCTTCATACAACGGCGGCGGAGCTAGAGGCGGTTCTTGGACTTTTTTTTCCGGATCAACCTGGGGCAATTCTGGTTTGGAGGGGGTGTATAGCTCTTTTTGAAGATTTTCTAAATTATCCATAAATGCGGTTTTTTAATATTTGTATACCTATTCGTTTCATTCGTCGCGTCTGACGCGATTCGCACGAATTCGTATATTAGCATCGCACTATTATATTATATCAGTTTAGAAATACTTATCCCAAAATGATGCAAAAATAATTCTTCCGTGTTTTTTTTAAGTTGAGCGGCGTTAATCGGCTTAAAATCGGGTGAGTTGGGATCTAAACCGTTTAAAACTAAAATATCGTGGCACCAAAAATAGGTTGTCTCTACCAATTCCTCCTTATTTGATGGGCTGTTTTCGAGTCCAGTAAAAAAATCTAAAATTTTCTGCCAAACGCGCGGCTCGCCCAAGCCCGGCTCAAAAATTTTAAGTAGGGCGCCCGAGGCAAAATAGGCCAATTTCAGGCGAAACAAATTATTTTTTATATTCTTAAAATCATTTTTAATTTTAAAATCAGTGGCGATGGGCAAGTGCTTGGCCGGAACATAAAACAAATCAATGTGATTGAAAATATCCAAGCCGGGTTTAAGTTTGGCTTCCTGCTTACGGGCGCCTTTAGCTGTAAATTCCATCAAACCATGCTCTTTGGTGTAAAGTTTAATTGCTAAATCGGCCTCGCGGCGCGACGTTTTTTTTAAAATAATTCCCTCAACTGATTTCATGGGTTATGCTTTAAGTATGCAAAAAAATACTACCAGAATATTGCTGGGATTGATACTGGCTTCGGCGTTTATTCTGCGGATTTGGGGTTTGGGCTTGGATGAGCTTATTTTTGACGAGGGGCTTTATTCTTTCCGTTCCATCGGCTATTTAGATTATCTGGAAAGTCCTTATCAGACAACCCCCGTTCAATGGTTCACAAATGGTGAGCGGCAACGAACCATCCTGAGCGAAAGCGAAGGACTTCCTTGGTGGTTAAATTTGTCTTTCCACGACCACCCGCCGCTTCTCTTTTTAATCCAACATCTTTTCTTTAGTATTTTCGGCGATTCTCTATTTGCGGCTCGCCTGCCTTCGGCTTTGTTCGGCCTGGCTTCGGTTTATTTAATATACTTGATTGGAAGAAAATTGTTTGATGAAAAAATGGGCCTAATTTCGGCTTTTATATTTGCCGTAAGTTTTGCCCACGCCTCTGTATCGCGCCTCGCTATGATGGAGGGACTGCTTTTCTTTTTTATCCTAGCCAATATCTATTATTTCTTAAAATTTCTTGGTTCGGCAAGCTCACCACAGGCGATAAAAAGGGATTGGTGGAAGTTCGGCCTGACTTTCGGCCTCGCTATATTGACAAAATACATCGCTGTTTTTCTTTTGCCGGTTTATTTAACAATCTGGATTTTAAAATCGAAGGACCGCCCTTCGTCAAAGCACATTTTGGGAGCGGCTGGCATTGCTCTGATTATTTTCTCTCCCGTAATCGTCTACAATATACTTTCCTATAAAACTTTCGGCCATTTTGATTTACAGTTGGCCTACATTCTAAAGCAAAAGACCCCTTGGCCGGTCAACGAATTCGGCGGCAAAACCCAAGAGCCGTTTTCAGATATCTGGGGAAACCTTACAACCATATTTTCTCTGCCTTTTTTGATTGTTGCTGTGGTGGGGCTGGGATTCTTGTTTTGGAAAAACGACCGGCGGAAAAAGTTTCTGCCGATGATTTTGCTGTTTCTGTCGGCCACACTACTTTTAACTCAAACTGGCGCGGCCATTAGATTTGTGTCTTTATACATTATATCTTTCGTCTTTTTTGCCGCAGTACCGTTTGTTTTGCTATGGAACAAAAAACCAAAACTAGCGTTTATTCTTTTTACCATTTTTGCCGCGCACGAAATTTTCTTTACCGCCGAAAGAATTTTTATAAACCCGCCCGATTACGGTGTGGTCAAATTGGATAAATATCTTGAGTCCGTTTTAGGCAACGGCCGTTCCGAGATTGTGCCACAACACCCTAACCCATATTTAAACGCAGTGATTCAAAAACACGCCGCCAGTATTCCGATTACGCTTGAGCCCACTGGTTTAATTTACGACGACAACTTAGCCACCAACCCTATGTTATGGCTTTTCGCCCGCCGCGAATATTATCACGCCATACCCATTATGACCGCCTCTAAGTTTCAGGAAAGTTTAAAAAACAACCCCGCTATGTTTAAAAATGTAACCCTCTATTTTGCTAAAGCCGAGCCCGCCGCCCCCGTAAACCCAATCCGTCAAACCGACTATGCCAAACAAGTGGAACAATTTCTTATCTCCCAAAATCAAAAGCCGGTTATGCTTATAACCGGCTCGGAAAATATGCCTGCCTTTAGGGTTTATAAATTCTCGCTTAAATAATTTTATCTTCCAGATTCTACTTTCTAGATTCTAATTTTTATTTTCTGTCTCCAATTCCAAACATACCGAATTGATGCAGTAGCGTTTTCCGCCTTTTTCCGGCGGGCCGTCGTCAAACAAGTGGCCTAGATGGGCGCCGCACTTTTTGCAAATAACTTCGGTGCGAACCATCCCCTGGCTGGTATCTTCTTTTAATACTATGTTCTCCAGGTTGGCCGGCTCGGTAAAACTAGGCCAGCCGGTGCCGGAATCAAACTTGGTCTGGGAAGAAAAAAGATCGGTGCCACAAATGGCGCACTTATACATGCCTTTCTCGTGGCTGTTTACATATTTTCCGCTAAACGGCGCCTCGGTGCTCTTTTCCCGAGCCACATGATACAAATTTGGATCTAATTCTTTATCGTTTTTCATTTTTTGATTAGTTCGTAAAATCTCTTTTTCAATTTTTCCAGTTTGGGGCTGATGATAATTCGGCAATAGGGCTGGCTTTGATTCTTTTTGTAATACTCGCGGTGATAATCCTCGGCCTCGTAAAATTTATCCAGATGCTTTAGTTCGGTTACCACTTTCGCACCCCCTTTATCAAGTTCGCCGATAAATTCCCGAGATTCTTTTTCTTGTTCGAGCGAGGTGTACAAAATTATCGAGCGGTATTGCGTGCCCACATCATTGCCTTGACGATTCAAAGTTGTTGGATCGTGCGTAGCGAAAAATACCGTTAAAAGATCTTTAAATTCTATTTGGGCTGGATCATATTCTATTTTTATAACCTCGGCATGGCCGGTTTGGCCACCGCAAACTTCCTCGTAAGTCGGATTGGGTTTAGACCCACCCGCATAACCCGGCATAACAGAAATAACGCCTTTTAATTCCTTAAAAACCGCCTCGGTGCACCAAAAACAGCCTCCGCCGAACACTACAAATTGATTTGTAAGTTGTTCCATTTTATCTTGGAATTCTCTGAGTTAATTGTGGATAACTTTCGGTTAATGTTCGGTATTGATTAATGATATAATTATACTATCATGTTAACCCCGAGACAAAAACAAATCCTTGATTTTGTTACTAAGTATACAAAAAAACATAGCTACTCCCCATCTCACGAGGAGATAAAGAAATATTTAAAACTAAGTTCTATATCCAATATACATCAACACATCCAAGCTCTAATAAGCAAAGGATACATAAAAAAAGAGAAATATCAAAAACGTCATCTGGAAATACCTATATACAATAACTTTGTAAAAGTTCCCCTACTGGGCACGATCGCAGCCGGCGAACCAATTGAAGCCGTAGAAGAAAAAGAAACAATCGTTGTTCCAAAAAATAAACTGCCTAATTCCGGAAATATTTATGCCTTAAGAGTAAAAGGTGACAGCATGGTTGAAGAAAAAATAAATAGTGGAGATATTGTCTTGATTAAAGAACAAAACACAGCTAGAAATGGAGAAAAAGTGGTTGCGCTAATAGATAATCGTGAAGCAACTCTAAAAACTTTTCACAAAGAGAAAAATCAAATACGCCTGCAACCAGCCAATAAAAATATGGGGCCGATAATAGTTAAAAGAAATCAAGATTTTGCAATTCAAGGAACTGTAGTTGATGTAATAAAAAACGAAGACTATACCAAAACCCCATCATACACAATCCCTCCAAAAATAGAGATTAAAAAATATAATCCACTTCCGTTAAATCAAATAATCTGTGGAGATGCTGTAAAGGAGTTAAAAAAAATGCCCGATGAAAGTTGCGACATTATAATTGCCGATCCACCTTATAACATAGGTAAAGATTTTGGAAACAATATAGATAAACGGGGACTCATTGAATACATAGATTGGTGCAAAAGTTGGATATATGAATCCATCAGGGTGATGAAACCAACGGCTACAATGTTTATATATGGGTTCAGCGAAATACTCGCCCATCTTTCTGTTGAAATCCCCATAAATAAGCGGTGGTTAATATGGCACTACACCAATAAAAATGTGGCCTCACTAAATTTTTGGCAGAGAAGCCACGAAGCTATAATTTGCGCATGGAAAGATAAACCAATTTTTAATAGAGATAATGTTAGAGAACCGTACACAGAAGGTTTTTTAAATGGCGCGGCAGGTAAGATTAGGAAAGGAACTCTTGGTAGATTTAGTAAAAATGGCAAAGAAACTGTTTACAACGCTCATGCAGGAGGAGCACTACCCAGAGATGTAATAAAAATACCTGCGCTAGCTGGTGGCGCAGGTATGAATGAACGCTGGTTTATTTGCAAAACCTGTAAAGATATATTTGAGCCACGAAAACTTAGAAAACATAGCGAACACGAAATAGAAAAACACCCCACACAGAAACCCCTAGAATTATCTAAAAAAATTATTTTATCGGCCACACCAAAAGATAATGGGATTGTTTTAGTGCCATTCGTAGGTACAGGATCAGAATGTGTTGCCGCAAAAGAATTAGGCCAAAATTATTTGGGGTTTGAAATCAATCCTGATTATGTGAAGCTAACAGAAAAAACACTAGAAAATACAAAAACAACTGCAAAACTACTTTAAAGAATTGTCTATTTCCTTCTTTTTCTCTTTAAAAGAATTAACTGTAAAAACAACAAAGCCATTTTTAAATCTTTCAAGATTTTTGTTGGCCATAAATTCTTTATATGGCTTTCTCCATTCTCCCTTTTTGGTTTTAGGGTTTTCAAAAATATCGTTTGCTGGAACATTATATAAAATATCAACAAATTCTCCTCCTAATTTAACCTGGGACTCTTTTTGTTTTCTAACTTCACGACTATGCGTTTCCTTTTTAACCTGATAATTCAAAGCTACGCCACGATAGTTGACCTGGAAATCTGCGCCTTGGTGGTCTAATTCTGCGGACATAGTAACTGTCCCATCTCCAAAAACTGACTCGGCTACATATCCCGCATGTATTTGTGTAATTATACTTGCCCAAGTACGATAAATTCGCGCCGGAAGCCCGCGGTAAAAACAATCTTTACACATTGTTATCTTTTTTCTGAAAATTTCTAACTCCACCTTTTTAGAAATTAGATACTCTTTATAGAAATTTTCGAAGTTTAAAAATTTCTTTTCATCCCAATAGACTTTATAAAGCATTCCGATTGCTTGTATCTCTTTTGGTAAATCCATTTCTACAAGTTTAATAGGTCTAAACTTATCGCGATAAGTTTTAAGATCAATCGACTGTAAGAATTTACCAAATTTATCTAACAACATAAAATTTAACCTACTCTCTTAATCCCCACCCCAATTTCATAACCGTCGTGGTTCCAGACCTTGTGAATCAAAAAGTTTTCATGGTCGGTGATGCCAAAGTGTATCTCGCGGGCACGAGTTTCTTGTTTTATAACCTCCTCCCAGCGCGTTAAAAGCTCTTTAAAATCGCCGGCGCGACTGGCCGTGTTTACGGTTGAATAATTGATATCGTAATACAAAATTATTTTATCTTCCGGAGTCAGTTTGGCTTCTTTGCGCATGCCGTTGATGTTTCGCGCGAGTTCCCGCACCAAACCTTCCTCTTTTAGGGCCGGGGTAAGTTCGGTATCTAGAAGGACCATCCCTTTTTCAACTTTCCTGTCGGACAACACTTTTTTTACATTAAGCTCCTCGGCTATAACATACAAAACATCAGCAACCAGATTATAGTCAGTCGGAGAAATATATAGGGCATTTAAGGGCTGCCTGACCCTAATGCCAGATCGGGCCCGCTCGGCCAAGCCCAAAGCCACTACTTCGCGGGCTTTGTCCATTATCTTCATTACATCCGATTTTTTAGTTTTGATGGCTTTGGGATATTTCTCTAGATGTATGCTTTCTAAGATACAGGTTTTGGGATCTAGGTTCTTGAGATTATGATACAACCACTCGGCTAAAAATGGCGTAAAGGGCGCCAATAAAACCGCCAGGCGTTTTAGAACTTCGGCCAAGGTGTTTTGGGCCGCCATTTTTTCGCCATCCATGTTTTGTTTTTGAAACTTGCACCTGGAGCGGCGAATGTACCAGTTGGAAAGTTCATCCGTAAAATTCTCCGCGGCCCGCGCGGCCGAGGTGACATCGTACTTGTCTAACGCCGAAACAACCTCAAATTCCAGATTTTGCATACCGGCCAAAATCCATTCATCTAAAATATCCCGGCGTGGATTCAAAGACATCAGAGGATTTTGATGGTATGTTTCCAAAAATAAAAACGAATTAATCAAGGTATCGGCAAAACGGCGTTTTTTCGTTTCAATGTCGCGCAGATTGAAGAGTTTGTTGTCGCCGGCGGTGTTTACGGTATAAAAATACCACCGCATCATGTCAAAACCGACTTTTTCGGCCACACTCCATGGGTCAACTATGTTACCGCGCGATTTAGACATTTTTTCGCCTTTTTCGTCCAAAACATGGTTCAAGCTGATGACATTTTTATAGGGCGCGCCTTCACCCAAAGCCGTGGAAACAGCTAATAAAGTGTAAAACCAGCCGCGGGTTTGATCTATGGCTTCGCAAATATAATCCGCCGGAAATCTGTCGTTCGGCAACCTTTGCCTTGTTCCTTGTCTCTTGTCGCTTGTCGCTTCCGATGCCCACGGCATCGCGCCCGAATCAAACCAAACATCGGCCAAATCCTTAACCCGAGTCATTCTGGCGGAACACTCCGGACATTTTAAAAAAACATTGTCGATGTAGGGTCTATGCAAATCCAAATTACCCTCGGCATCGTAAGGCCAGTTATTCATTTTAAATTCGGCAAAATCGGCCACGGCTAAATAATTACTGTCCATTGATTCAAGATTCTCGGCGCCTCCCGTTCGCAGTAAAAATAAAGGGTCGCCGTGGCTTACCACCAACACTTTTTTGCCGGAATGTTTTTTAGAAACATCGAGGGTAAAAGATCTCATCCGCCTCCAAACATCCTGCCATGATTCACCTTGGTTCGGCCGGTCGGTAAATCCGTTTTGATGCGACTTGAAACCCGCCTGATATTCTTCGGCTGGGCGGCCGTTAAATTCACCCATATCTATTTCGCACAGCCGTTCGTCAAAGATTATATTTTTAATTTTAAGTTCATCGGCCAGAATCTGGGCCGTCTCACGGGTCCGCAACAAGTCGGACGAATAAATTGCCGCCAATTTCTCGCCGCCCAGTTCCGCTTTAATTTTTTTAGCCGCGGCCAAAACCTGCTTTCGGCCGCGATCGGTCAGCGGGTTCAAGGTCTTTTCGGGATAAGAGCTGACTATTTTTTTTACATTGGATTCGGCCTCGCCATGACGCATCAAAATTAAAACGGCGGACGAATCAGCCCGGTGCGCGTTTAATTCGTCCAAAGACCCGGCTACTAGCTTATGATCGCACTTGGAACACTCCCAGATCGGCAAAGGGGTACCCCAATACCTGTCGCGCGACAAGGCCCAGTCCTTAACTTCGCGGAGCCACTCGCCAAACCGCCCTTCTTTTAAATGTTCGGGAACCCAGTTTATTTTTTGGTTGTTCTTTATAAGCTGGTTTCTTAAAGACGACATTTTTATAAACCAGCTTTCTTGGGCGTAATAGAGCAAAGGCGATTTACAGCGCCAGCAAAAAGGATATTCGTGCTTGTAATCAGCTTCGCCAAAAAGCAGATTCTGTTTTTTTAAGTAAAATAAAATGGCCTTTTCGGTCATGGCATCTTTTTTGGCCTCTGTTACAATAGCTAAACCAGCTACCACCGGAACTGATTTTACAAAAACGCCTTCGCGGTTAACCGTATGGAATTTAGGCAAGCCCAGTTTGGTTCCTAATTCAAA
>JACPHE010000008.1 GCA_016188765.1 Parcubacteria group bacterium
AATGGAGCCGAGGTTGTCGAGCGCCTGGCCGATGAGCCAACGCGCAAAATTCTCTCTGTCTTCGCCGTTGAAATCCTTGCCGCAATTGACATTCGGCTCATAGCCATGCCCGCGAAAGATCTCGACAATCTGCTTGCCCGAAACGATAACATCGACATGATCCGACGGGTCGCGCACCTTCTCAAGCCAGCTGATCACGGCATTGAGATCGGAGAAATCGAGTGAGTCAAGCTCGCCCATTGCCTCGTCCATCTGATATCGGACCCGCTTTTTGCGCTTCTTGGCATCAGCGGCAGCACGCTTCCCCTCGGGGGAGTTGCGGTACACCTTAACCCGATGTAAGCGCTTGGAGCTATAGTCGGCCATAATCGCGGCTATAGCGACTTTCGAATCTTTGCTTCGGTTCGTCTTGAGCTTGATACCGTTGAACTCCGCCATGACCGTGCCGCCATTTTCGTTGGCCAAATCGACCATCCTCTGCGCGGTTACACTGATGTCCTCACCTATACTCGGTGCGTAGATCTGCATAACAACCTCCTTGAAAGGGAACTATTATAAAGAACCACCTTTGACTATATGTTATCCATTATACACCTTTTATATAATCTGTCAATAGCATAAAAACCCGCCTTTTGGGCGGTTATTTGATGGTTAAAATTTGCCTCAAACTTATACTATTATAATCCACAACTACCCAAAAGATTGCATAAAAACAGGTGGTATGGTAGCATATATTCACTAGGCCTTCGGGCTCCGAGACCCCGTCCATTACGGACGGGGTCGAATTTTATACAAGATTATTTTTTAATCCTTCAACAACTTTTTTAAAATGTTATTTGTTTAAACGGCACAATTTCCTCGAGAGCCGTTTAGTGCTGATGGTTTTAACTTGAGAAAGTATAACGGCACCTGTTCGATTATTGTAAATAATCGGAACATGGTGATTATCTTCTTTGCTTTTACTTGTAAGTGGCGCCACTCGGACCATGTCACGATTAAAGACATTTATAATAAGCGTCGGCCGTTCAAACAATTCATTTTTACCATCTTCTTCCGAACCAATATTAAGACCGATTGAACACCACTAAATTTCGCGCGAATTGCAAAAGATTTCAACTTTCCTTGCATCAACTTGCTTTTTGATCTTATTCCAAGAATCAAAATCTTTTGGCATAAAAGCGCCGCTCTAAAAAAATTTTAACCCTTCAACCGTTTTTTGACTTCGGCAATGAGTTTGGCCAAGGGGACAGTTTCCTGCACGCCCGAGGTCATGTCGCGAACGATCATTTCGTTGTCCAGCGCTTCTTTTTGGCCGAATATTAAGGTTAACTTTACTTCCAATTTATCGGCCAGCTTCATTTGGGTCTTGATGGAATGCTTGCCCAGCGATTCGGCAATAGGGATATTGTTTTTTCTAAACTCCTCCAAAATTTTCAAACTTTTTTTCTTGGCCAAATCGCCCAATTGAACCAAAAATAATTTGGGCTGGGGCCGAAGCGCCACGCGCGCCTTGGATTCTTTCATTGCGCCAATGATGCGCTCTATTCCGGCGGCAAAACCAACCGCGGGCACATTTTTGCCCCCCAACATTTCGGCCAAGCCGTCGTAACGGCCGCCCGATGCCAAAGCCGCCTGGGCCGGCCGTTTTTCTTCGGCGTTTGTTCCGGGTGTATCCGGAGTAGAATCAGTAGAATCAAGGGAAGGAGTCGAGGAATATATTTCAAAAACGGTCTTGGCGTAATAATCCAAGCCCCTCACCAAATGAGGATTAAGCATATAGGGGACATCGATTTCGCCCAAAAACTCCAAAAGTTTTTTAAAATGAGTGCGGCAGTCATCGCAGATAAAGTCCAAAACTTGGGGCGCTTTGGCGATAACCTCGCGGCATTTTTCTTCTTTGCAATCTAAGATCCTTAAAGGGTTGACCTTAAACCGGTTCTGGCAATCGGAGCACATTTTTTTAATGTGGTTTCTAAAATAATCCTTTAAGGCGGAACGATATTTTATTCGGCAATCCTTATCGCCCAAACTATTGACCTCGCAGATTAAGTTTTTAACGCCCAAATCGGAAAGCAAATTTAAAGCCATCTGGATCAACTGGGCGTCTAAAACCGGATCCTCCGAACCCAGCATTTCAAACCCAAACTGATGAAACTGCCTAAACCGGCCGGCCTGCGGGTTTTCATGGCGAAACATCGGGCCCCAATAAAAAACTTTGGCCGGCTGAGGCAAACTCTCCCAGCCGTGCTGCAAATAAGCCCGCATGATCGGGGCGGTGCCTTCGGGCCGCAAAGCCAGCTCGTCCCCGCCCTTGGTTTTTAAAGTGAACATTTCTTTCTCCACCACATCGCTGGCCAAGCCCAGCCCTTTTTCAAACACGCCCTGCGCTTCCAATATAGGCGTTTCCACATAGCCAAAATCATAAAACCGCGCCATATCAAAAACATCCTCTCTTATTTTTTCCCAATAAGGAAGATCTTCGGGCAAAATATCGTGCATCCCCGTGGGGGTCTGGAACAACTGGCGTGCCATAAACAAAATGCCTAATTACTAATTTCCAATTTCTAATCAATGACTAATTCCTAAACCCGATGCAAAACTCTTTTGTCATTTGGTCATTGGGGTTTGATTAGGCATTAGAAATTAGTCATTAGAAATTTAATATGCGGGCGCCTTAATCGCGTGCGCTTCGTTAAAAGGCCAGATCCTCAACCAAGCCCGGCCGATAATCAGATGTTTAGCCAGCGGCCCCCACCGGCGTGAATCCGAAGAAGCGTCGCGATTGTCCCCTAAAACAAAGTATTCATTATCATCCAACTTTATTTTTATTTCCCCTGGCGTATTTTCATTCAGATAACTTTCTTTAAGCGTAAAGCCGGTGGGATGAGCCCTATTGACGATCGTTATTTCCCCATTTTTTATCTCTATGGTCTCTTCGGGCAAGCCAATAATCCGTTTAATGTAATACTGGCTGGGGTCTTGGGGAAACCTAAAAACAATCACTTCGCCTCGTCCAGGCGCGTCAAACCTGTAGGAAAGTTCATCTATGATCAAATAATCTTTGTCATTAAACGAGGGCTGCATGGATTCGCCCCGCACAAAAAACGGCTGAACAATAAAATACCGGATCGGCAGAATAATCAGCAAAGAAACAACCACTATTTTGGCTGTTTCCCAAATAAAATTGCCCGCTTCTTCAAAAAAATTACTCATTTTGTCCTGCTATAATATCATTTTTAACAATAACAATCAATGATAGAATAAAATTATGGACTGGTATAAAAAATCTCCGAGGGTTTGGCTGTGGGCGGGTTGGCTGGTCTTGATTGTCGCTCTGGGTTGGGCCAACATTTGGCTGTTTAACAGAAATTTTTTTAAAGACGCGCCGGGGCGCCTGCCGCAAATAAAATTAAACATGGTTTCGGCCAGTTCTTTTGTGATACAAAATAAAATATATGGAACAGAGACCTTGAATGAATCGCTCAATATCTTGGTGCTGGGCCAGGCCGGCAGTGGACACATCGCTCCAAACCTGACCGACACCATCGCTGTAATACGGCTGGACGCTTCCGGCAAAAAAATAAAGGTGGTTTCCATACCACGAGATCTGGCGGTAAAAACAAATGGCGGCGTAACTAAAATAAATTCTCTGTATCAAACAGGTCTTAAGGATTCGGAAAAAGCCGGTTTTGATTTAATAAAAAGAAAAGTCGAAGAAGTAACCGGCCTGACTCTGGATTCTTTCGTGCTGTTTGACCTTACCACTGTCCAAAAAGTCATAGACGACATTGGCGGGCTCAATGTTTTCGTAAAAGAAGATATTTTGGACACGCGCTTTCCCACCGATCGGGGTAGCTATGAAATCTTCAAGCTGAATAAGGGCCAGCGCTATTTGGACGGAGAGACCGCGCTTAAATTTGTACGCACCCGAAACAGCTTGGGGGGCGATTTTGACCGCATGGAACGGCAACAGGAAGTTTTAAAAGCCATAAAAGGAAAAATTATTTCCCTAAACCCCATCTGGGACTTTCCCAAACTCTGGGGTATTTTTAAAACCGCGCAAAAAAACATCCGCACCAACCTGTCGTTAAACGATCTCAAAAATATCTGGAATTTTGCCAAAGATATGGACTTGGAAAAAATTGAGACCTTGAGCTTAAACCCCGAAAACGAACTGGTAACGCCCCAGAAAATGAATTTTGGCTCCGCCGCGGCTTATGTGCTGGTGGCCAAAAAACAGCCGTTTGATTATACTGATATACACAAAGCCGTAGCCGTCTTTGTAAATTCCAAATGACAAATCCCAAATTATTCCGATTTCATCGAGAATCCTCGACAAAGTCGGGACAAATAAACACCAAATCCAAAATAAAAAATTTCAAATGGCTTGGAGTTTAGAATTTGGATATTAGGATTTATTTGTGATTTGTTATTTGGTACTTGGGATTTATGAAAATTATTGTCGGTCTAGGAAATACCGGAGAAAAATATCTTAAAACCCGGCATAATACCGGCCAGTTTTACTTGTTTAAATTAAGAGACGCTTGGTCGGATAAGGATTTTAGCGAAGGCAAAAACGCCCTGTGGTTGGAGGCGAAAGTTGATAAAAATAAGGTTTATTTAATTTTTCCGGCCGAAATGATGAATAATTCCGGCGCCAGTTTAAAAAAGACCTTAACGGCGTTAAAACTTAAAGCCAAACCATCCGATATTTTGATAATACACGACGACTTAGATATTGAACTCGGGCGGTCCAAACTCGCCTTCGCCCGTTCCAGCGCCGGGCATAACGGCGTGGAATCAATCATCAAAAATTTAAAAACCAACAAGTTCTGGCGGCTGCGCGTTGGCATTGGGATCAAAAAAAAGCCCGACGGTAAAAAATTGATTGACTTTATACTAAAAAAATTAACCCCGGCCGAAGAAAGAATCTTAAATAAAAATTTCAAAAAAATCGCCGAGGGTTTGGAAATATGGCTTACTCATCCCGACAAAGCCATGTCCATAATAAATTCCTCCAAATAAAAAACCCGTGCGATGGTTTGCCCATTAACGCACGGGTATGCTCCGGCTACGGAGGATCTGATCCTTATAGCTGAAGTCGCAGATCTCAACCCCAGCATCACCCCTGTCAGTCCATCCGCGATCCGAGGATCGATTCTGCGGATAACCAAGCTGTTATTTGAAACTCCCTAAGCCCGCTTGGCGACTTTCGGTAAAATATGGACAAGGCCTTGTCCGAGCTCCCGACAAACACTCGGGATAAAATGAAACAAAATCATTTAAAAGTGGGAGCTCCCCATCTCCCAAGGCCTTGTCCTTTTTAAAGTGCTATCGGCGCCCTGCCAGTAAGCCGGTAAGCTAGCCGAACAGGGCGCCGTCCGCGAGCCGCCGGTTGTGTCGGGGGCAACCACGGCTCTGCGGAAAACCATCTCAATATACTATGATTTAAGTATATCATATCCACAAACCCTGTCAAGCCCAAAATGACCAATTTCATCAAAATGGCAGTATTTAAGCCAAAATATAAGGTAAGCAAAACATCATTCCGAGCAGCATCACGGAGATGACCAGTATCTAATAAAGAGGACTCCGTGCGCGCTGCGAGGAATGATGTTTTGCGATTATTTTGACTTATCGGGTCGGTCTGGTTAGGATAATAAAGTGGGCGTGACGGAAAAATCGGTTTTAATCGCCGCGAACATCCCTGAATTTAAAAATCAGGGCGTTTTGTGGTTTAAAGAAAACGAATCCAAAATAAAAAAACAGGCGCTTAAAAATTTGTGGTGGCGCAATCATATCCGGCTGATAGAAACCGGACTAAAAATAAATCCATTGGAACTGATGCGCGAGTTGGCCGGCATAGGTTACGCCAAAATAAATCCAGTTTTAAATCCGGCCGAATTTTCTTTTTTGGGTTCCCGTTTTACGGTTTGGCCAATCAATACCGACTCTCCCTTGGTATTTGATTTTAACGGCAACGCCATTGAATCAATTCAGACACTGCCCGCGCCCAAACAAAAATCCGACCCCGAAGAATTTGAACAAGAATTATTCACCCGTTATAAACCCGGGGACTATGTGGTTCATGCGGATCACGGCATTGGCCGGTTTAAAGGCCATACGGCTGATTTAGAAAACTATTTTGAGATTGAATACGCCGCCGGCGATAAACTTTTTTTGCCGTTTGAGCAGATCAAAAAAATTTCTTTATTCGTTGGTTTTACGCGACCCAAGGTCTACCGCCTGGGCGGCAATTTATGGCACAAGGTCAAAGCCAAAGCCAAAGAAGATGTCGTTAAGCTGGCCAAAGATTTATTGAATCTTTACGCTCACAGGGAAACCGCGCGCGGATTTTCTTTTGTAAAAGAAACCGAGGAACTAGCGAACCTAATAACCGATTTTGAATACCCCGAGACCGCCGACCAAACACGGGCCTGGGAAGAAATTGAAGCCGACATGGAAAACGAAAAGCCCATGGACCGTGTTTTGGTGGGCGATGTCGGTTTTGGCAAAACCGAACTGGCTCTAAGAGCCGCTTTCAAAGCCATTCTTTCCGGCAAACAAGTGGCCTTGATTGCTCCCACCACCATTTTAGCGCGCCAGCATTTTGGCGTTTTCTCGGAACGGTTGGAAAAATACGGCGTCACCGTGGCTATGTTAAGCCGCCTTAACTCCGAAGAAAAAAATAAGGAACTGGCCCAGAAAATAACGGCCGGCGGAGCGGATATGGTTATCGGCACGCACCGCCTGCTTTCCAAAGACATTGATTTTAAAGACCTGGGGCTTTTGATAATAGACGAAGAACAAAGATTCGGCGTGTTGCAGAAAGAAAAAATAAAAAAATTAAAAGCCAATATAGATATTTTGTCTCTTTCGGCCACGCCTATTCCCCGCACGCTTTATTTGGCCATGTCCAATTTAAAACCGATTTCTAAAATTCAAACTCCGCCCTTGGGCCGCGAGGCCATTGCCACCCAAGTGGAAAAATTTTCGTGGGATTTGATAAAAAAAGCGATCGAGTTTGAAATAGCGCGCGGCGGCCAAGTTTTCTTTTTGGAAAACAGGATCCATAAAATAAATCCGGTGATGGAAAAACTGCGCGAACTTTTACCCGCGACCCGTTTGGCGGCACTGCACGGCCGAATGGGTGAAAAGCAGATTATAGACGCCGTGGAAAGTTTTAAAAATGGCCAAACCAACATTTTGGTCTCCACCACCATAATTGAAAACGGTATTGATTTGCCTAACGCCAACACTTTGATTGTTTCAGACGCGACGCGGCTGGGCTTGTCGCAGGCGCATCAATTGCGCGGCCGGGTCGGCCGCAGAGATGTTAAGGCCGCGGTGTATTTTCTTTACAACCCCAAAACAATTTCTCCTCTGGCGGAAAGCCGTTTGATTGCCTTGCAAGAATTTTCTAATTTGGGCGATGGCTTTAAAATCGCCTTGCGCGACCTGGAGCTTAGGGGCGCCGGAAACATTTTGGGGCGCAACCAATCCGGCCACATCAATCAAATCGGCTTAAACTTATATTGCGAAATGCTTTCCCAAGCCGTGGAAAAACTAAAATCCTAAAATCTATTGTTAACAATCTAATCCCGATCGGACCAAGTTTGTTAACAATACTAGAACACCAGAGCATAAGATTGCTAACATGATATTATTAGTCACATGGATCCGATTTACTTGAACGCTCTCAATATTGTTTTTGGCTTGGCGCGGATAAAAAAATTACTCACGGTTTTTAAAAGCGCCGAAAGGGCCTGGCAGGCGCCAGATGGAAAAATCCTGCGATTAAAATTTGAAGGCAGTAGCATTAAAGAGGCGCTGGCTAAAAGAACAGCAACCGATCCCCAACAAGAATGGGCCAAATTGGAAAAATTAAATATAAAGACCGTTTCATTTTTTGAAAAAAATTACCCCAAGTTATTAAAAGAGACCGCTTCGCCTCCGATTCTGCTATACTTAAAAGGCAACGCTGATCTTTTAAAAGAAAAATCCATCGGCGTGGTGGGTACCCGAACGCCTTCCAGTTACGGCCGAACCGCGATTGATATGATTGTGCCGCAACTGGCCGAAGCCGGTTTAACCATAGTCAGCGGACTCGCCCAAGGCGTTGACGCGCTAACGCATTTGGCCACACTAAAATGCGGCGGCAAGACCATTGGCGTCTTGGGTTGCGGTTTGGATCAGGTTTATCCTTTAATGAACGAATCCTTGGCGCGCGAAATGTTAAACAAAAATAATTTGATCGTTTCGGAATATCCCGTGGGCACGCCGGCGTTAAAACAAAATTTTCCGGCCCGAAATCGCATCATCGCCGGTTTGTCGCTAGGCACATTGGTTATTGAATCCAAAGAGGATGGCGGCGCTTTGATTACGGCCAAACAAGCGTTGGAAGCCAACCGCGAGGTCTTTGCCCTGCCCGGCCCCATCACCCAACCGACTTCGGTGGGCACGAATAAACTCATCCGCGAAGGCGCCAAAATTGTTTTGGCGGCCGAAGATGTTTTACAAGAACTTAATCTGAAAGCTCTAACCGCCCAAGACAAAATCAAACTTAATTTGGATAAACTCTCGACCGAAGAAAAAACCATAGTAAATTTAATACAGGCCGAACCGGCTCACATTGACAAAATAATCCAAACCACTAAACTAAAGCCCCATGTGGTCGGTTCGGTTTTAACCGGATTGGAATTAAAGGGCTATATCAAAAACATGGGCGGGCAGATATATACATTGGCGTAAATGACAAATTCCGAAGTCCAAATGTCTAATCAATGCCTAATGATTAAATGACAAAATTTTTTGACATTAGTCATTTGGGTTTTGAAATTTATTTGTTATTTGGATTTAGACATTAGACATTTCTTAATATGAATTTAGTTATTGTTGAATCCCCGGCCAAAGCCAGAACAATTGAAAAATTTTTAGGCAAGGATTACAAAGTGGAATCCTCTTTTGGCCATGTGCGCGATTTGCCCAAGGGCGATTTAGGCGTGGATGTGGAACACAATTTTGAGCCCAGATATGTAATTCCCACTAAAGCCAAAAAACAGGTTTCAATTTTAAAAAAACTGGCCGAAAAAGCCGACCAGGTTATTCTGGCCACCGACGAAGACCGCGAGGGCGAGGCCATCGCCTGGCATTTGGCCCAAACATTGAAAATAAAAGATCCCGACCGCATTGTCTTTCACGAAATCACGGCCAAAGTCATTTTAGAAGCCCTAAAACACCCCAGAAAACTGGAACAGGACTTGATTGACGCCCAGCAAGCGCGGCGGGTCTTAGACCGTTTGGTGGGTTATAAACTCTCGCCGCTTTTATGGAAAAAGGTTTCGCGCGGGCTTTCGGCCGGCCGGGTGCAATCGGTGGCAGTGCGGTTGGTGGTGGAACGGGAGCGGGAGCGGGAAAAATTCCAAAAACAGGAATATTGGGACATTATCGCTCAACTTCAAAAATCAAATCTCAAAAATAAAAATGAGGGTGGCTTCGCCGCGAAGCTTGTTAAAATAGAAAACAAGATTCTGGATAAATTTGATATTTCAGATGAAGAATCGGCCAAAAAAATCGTGTCCGATTTGGAAGGCGCGGACTGGAAGGTTGAAACAATAGAAAAAAAAGAAACCAAACGAAACGCCTATCCGCCTTTTACCACCAGCACCCTTCAACAATCGGCGGCCAGAAAATTGGGTTTTTCGGCCAAGCGCACCATGATGCTAGCCCAACAACTGTACGAAGGCGCGGACATTGACGGCGACCGCACCGGGCTTATCACCTACATGAGAACCGATTCCTTGAATCTTTCACAAGATTCCATAGCCGCCGCGGCCGGTTTTATCAAGTCCAATTTTGGTCAAAATTATCTGGAAACGAAAACATTTAAAACAAAGTCCAAGGGCGCCCAAGAAGCCCACGAAGCCATTCGCCCCACCGACCCCGCGCGCGCGCCCGAAAGTTTGGCGAGCCATTTAGACCCTTCTCAATTAAAATTGTATCGGCTGATTTGGCAGCGCTTTATGGCTAGCCAAATGGCTCCCGCGATTTTTGACGCCACCATCGTTGATATTTCGGCGGGTCGCCAACATATTTTTAGAGCCAACGGCCTCACTAAAAAATTTGACGGCTTTACCAAGGTCTATTCTCTAAAAACCGAAGAAACAATTCTACCTAAACTAGAAGCCGATGAACCGTTGAATTTACTGGAACTAAAGCCCAACCAGCATTTTACCGAACCGCCGGCCCGCTATTCCGAGGCCTCGCTGGTTAAAGCGTTGGAACAGCACGGCATCGGCCGGCCATCCACCTACGCGCCCACACTGTCTACCATCCAAGACCGCGGTTACATTGAAAAAGATGAAAGCAAGAAATTTAAGCCGACCCAGATGGGCGCTATCGTAAACGATCTTTTAGTGGAACACTTCCCTAACATAGTGGACATAAACTTTACCGCCGAAATGGAGAAGAAACTGGACAGCATCGCCGAAGACAGAGTGGAGTGGGTGCCGGTGATCAGGGACTTTTATGAACCCTTTGCAAAAAATTTAAAAGAAAAAATGGAGGACTTAAAAAAAACCGATTTTAAAAGAGACGAGCCCACCGACAAAATCTGCCCCGAGTGCGGTAAGCCGATTGTGATTAAATTGGGCCGGTTTGGAAAGTTTTACGCTTGCACCGGCTTTCCGGAATGCAAGCATACTGAAAGGATATTGGAAAAAATAGACATGAAGTGCCCCGAGTGCGTGGAGGGCGATGTCATTGTAAAACACACCCGCGGCAAAAAAATTTTTTACGGCTGTTCCCGATATCCCAATTGCAAATACGCCAGTTGGACCAATCCCAAGAATCCTCCAGCGAGTAGTAAAAAGAGCCCCGGCGAAAACGCCGAAGCCCTTAAAGAAACGAACTAGATGGTGAGCTGGTGCAATTTGCGGTGCACCAGCCGCACACGGCCGCGCATGACCGCGGCGATCACCACCCTACGCCCGCGGAACGACTTCACCCAGCCGCCGTGCTTGTTGCGGGCGAAGGAAAAGTTGACCCGCAAGCCCCGGGCCAGCTGATCCATGCGGACCGGCTGTGGGAAGACCTTGGCCATGATGGACACGGGCACGGCCGCTTCCTCCGACACCGACATCGCCGGCTTCGGGGCGGTCTTAAAGCCGTTCTTTACGGCCTTGACCGCGAACCCGGCCGAAACGGCCGCCACAACCACCAAAATCCAGATTTCCATAACTCCTCCTTAGAAAAAGGTTAAAAAACACACTGATTTAGGGTACTATTTAATCATAACAAATTAAATATATCTTGTCAACCCAGCTCTTGGAAATTCCAAGGGCGGGGTCAATAGCCCCTTTTTATCTTTTTTATCTAACCTGATATGCTTAAAAAATGCGGGAAACGCTGACTAAAATAACCGAAAAATACCCGCCGGTTGAAGCCGAAATTATCAATCGGGCTTTTGAATTTGCCAGCCAGATACACGCCGGCCCGCTTCGCCAAAGCTTCAGCGCCCGCTCCGACTCGTCGGAGACGAGGCGAGAGGCGAGACAAAAGCGGAACTCGGGCGAGGATTACATGATTCATCCGCTAAAAGTAGCCGAGATATTGGCAGAATTAAATCTTGATTTTGAAACCGTCTCGGCCGGTCTGCTTCATGATGTTTTGGAAGAAAGCGACTATAAGCCCGAGCACCTGGAAAAAGAATTCGGCGCTAATATCGCCTTTTTAGTGCGGTCTGTCAGCAAACTCCACCGCGTCAGTTACTCGGGTGAACCCTCCTCCGCTCCTCCTTCGTCAGAGACCTCGGACGGACGCAGTAAAGCTACGGAGGGGCAAAGAGGTTTTATAGAAAATTTTCACAAAATGATTCTGGCCACAGCCAAAGACATCAGAGTGGTTTTGATAAAACTGGCCGACCGATTGCATAATCTGGAAACACTGGAAACCTTTAAAGGCAACAAAGAAAGAATCGCCAGAGAGGGCTTGGAAATTTACGCACCCTTGGCCTCGCGCTTAGGCATGGGCGAAATAAAAGGCCTAATGGAGGATTTGGCCTTTCCCTATGTCTACCCCGAGGACTACCAAAAACTTCTTCGGCTGGCGTCCGGTCAAATATCTGAAAATCAAAAATACGCGGATGGCCTAAAGCCCGCCGTAGAAAAAATTCTTAAAGAGAATAACATCAACTATCTGGCGCTGAACGCCCGAGCCAAGCATTTGTATAGTTTGTGGCGCAAACTGCAAAAATACGACTTTGATTTAGAAAGAATTTACGATCTTGTAGCCCTAAGAATAATCGTGCCCGATGTAGCCGCCTGTTACGAGACCTTGGGCATACTGCACAAGTATTGGCAGCCCTTGCCCGGCCGGATTAAGGATTTTATCGCGCTCGCCAAACCCAACGGCTACCAGTCGTTGCACACCACGGTGTTTTGCGAAGACGGAAAAATAACCGAATTCCAGATCCGCACGCCCGAAATGCACCAAACCGCCGACTACGGCATCGCCGCCCACTGGGGCTATAAAGAACAAAAAAACCCGCTGGCTAAAAGATATTCCTGGCTGCGGCAACTGGCCGAATGGCAAAAACAAAACATGTCGGCTTCGGATTTTTGGGAGCACGCTAAAATTGATTTTTTCCAAAACAGAATTTTTGTTTTTACGCCTAAAGGCGATGTTATAGAATTGCCCGAAGACGCCACGCCGGTGGATTTTGCCTACGCGGTGCATAGCGACCTGGGCAATCACTGCGAACAGGCCAAGGTCAACGGCAAAATAATGGCCTTGGATCAGGCCTTAAACGACGGCGATATTGTGGAGATCGTGATGAACAAAAAAAAGAGCCCTTCGCGCGATTGGCTTAAATTTATCAAAACCTCCAAAGCCCGCTCCAAAATCCGTGAAAGTTTGAGATTAATTTCTTGATTATTTTGGATGTTTAGATATATCAAGAATCAGGTAAATATCGCCCTTGATCTGAAAATAGAACCTATGATTATTGTCTACTCTAGCTTGCCAGACATCCCCTAATTCTTCTCGTTTTTTAGCTCGCAAAGATGGATATCTTATGTTTTTAAGCAAAAATAATATTTGTTTTTCGAATTTCTTTTTTACATCCAAAGATAATCTTTTTATATGCTCCTCGCAAGGTTCTGTAAACTGTACTCTCATAAGCTGCGAAGATACTTGATCATTTCTTTAGGATTATCAAACACCTTAGAAACTCTACCTTCCCTAACGGCTTTTAACCCTTTAGCGATAATTCGTCTTTCTTGCCTATCAAATTTCTTTTTCAACGCTAAATCCTCCCTGACCACCTCACGGATATATTCTGACTTTGACGCATAATGTCCCTGTTTAACTTTTTTCTCTACTTCCAAATTAAGTTCTTTCGGCAACGATATGGGCACAACGACTCTTGGCATATTTGTAAAAATTATCTGTATTACAAAGTATATACAAATATATTATTAAAATCAAGTTTTAGCACTATAAAAAACTGCGGGTGGCTATATTCCCGCAGTCAAAAAATAAAGGGCCACAGATAGCACAATCCATGTTGCGACAAAACATCCGACCAATAGTTTCTTTACTTTTTTGATTAAGATCGGTTCACCAGCTATGACATAACAAAAAATCGTCAATACTGAACTTATCATAAGCGCCACGAATACTATCTTTATATTCGCTATCATTACATCCTCCTTTTCAAAAGTTAATAAAGAACTAACCCATCCCGCGACTGGTTAAAATTTGTTAAAACCTCCAAAGCTCGCGGCAAAATCCGCGAGAGCTTGCGGTAAGATTTATGATCGGTCGGTTAGCCGTTTGATAAGCCGTTCCAGATCTTCCTGCGAATAAAAACTGATGGCCAGTTTGCCTTTCTCGCGGCTACCCGAAAAAGACACCGGCGTGCCGATGGCGTCTTGAATGGTTTTTTTATAATTTTCCAGTTCGGGATCAATGGGTTTGGCCAGTTTGGATTTGTAGGATTCTTCGCCTCTTACCAAGTCCTCCAGTTGGCGCACCGACATATCTTGTTTAATGGCTTCTTCGGCCAAATATCGCTGTCTTTCTGGATTTTTAACGCCCAATAAAAGTTTGGCGTGGCCTTCGGTTATTTTGCCTTCGGAGATATTTTTCTGGACCTCGTAAGGCAAATCCAGCAAACGGACGCGGTTGGCCACCACCTCGCGGCTTTTGCCCACCTTTTGGGCCACCTGCATTTGAGTCATGTTAAATTCTTTTATCAGCCGTTCGTAAGCCAAGGCCTCTTCCACTGGATTTAAATTTTGCCGCTGAACATTTTCCACCAAAGCCCATTCCAGCTTGGCGGTTTCATCCGGATTTTTTATAATAACCGGCACTTGGCGCAAACCGGCCAGCCCCGCCGCTTTAAGCCGCCGCTCGCCCGCGATAAGCTGATATTCCACTTTAGTGCCACTCGGAACTTCCAGTTCTACTTTAGAAACCAAAAGCGGCTGGAGCATGCCGTATTGCTTCATGGACTCGGCTAACCCAACCAATTCCGATTCATCAAAGTCCTTGCGCGGCTGGTAAGGGTTGGGTTTGATTTTTTCCAGTTCAATATAGAAAATACTGTCCCCTTTGGCAGTGGTAGGCGCGGATTTTACGGGCGCCAAGGCCTTAGCCGGTTGTGATTCGGTTTTATTTTCCTCTGGTTTATTTTTTTGCGGAATCAATGATTCTAAACCTCGCCCTAACGCCATATTAGTTTTTAGTTGATAGTTACAAGTTATAGTTATCGGTTTTTAGTTTTAGTTATAAAACCATAACAAGAAACTACTAAACCAAAACCAACAACTACTAACTATAAACTATTTATTCTAACGCTAGTATCTCTTCGGCCAGTTGCCGGTAGGCCTTGCCGCCTTTGGAATAAACATCATACTGTAAAATCGTTTTGCCGTAAGAAGGCGCCTCGGCCAAAGAAACGCATCGGGGAATTATCGCGTTAAATACCCGCCCGGGAAAGTTTCTTTGCATCTCTTTTAAAACATCGCGGTTAAGCCGATTGCGCCGGTCGTACATGGTCAAAACCGCGCCCAGCACATTTACATTGTGTCCCAAATTTTCCCTAACCAGATCCACTGTTTTTAAAAGATGGCCCAAACCCTCCAAAGCGTAATACTCGCATTGTACCGGAATTACCACAAAGTCGGAAGCGGCGAGGCCGTTTATGGTTAAAAGCCCCAGCGAGGGCGGCGAATCAATTAAAATATAATCGTAATTGTTAGAAATTTTAGCCAATGACTCGCGCAACTTAAATTCACGGTTGGGCTGGGTTACCAATTCTATACCGGCGCCGGCCAAGTTGGGATTAGACGGCAAAAGATCCAGGCCAAAAACTCCGGTTTTGCGAATAACTTCTTCGGCTAAAACACCCGCGGTTAAAATATGATACAAATGCCATTCTACCTGATAAGGATCCACGCCCAGGCCGGAGGTGGTGTTGGCTTGAGGATCCAGATCCACCGCCAGAATCCGTTTTCCATGAGCGGCCAAAAAAGCGCCGACATTGATGACGCTGGTGGACTTGCCCACGCCGCCTTTCTGATTTACGAAAGAAATAATACGAGCCATGATTACACTTAATTTTAACCCGCCAACTCCAAATTGACAACGGCGGTTTTTTGCTGGAAAATGACTTAATATTGGGCGAGTGATGAAATTGGCAAACATGCACGACTCAAAATCGTGTGCCGCAAGGCTTGAGGGTTCAACTCCCTCCTCGCCCACAAAATAAAAGAAATGAGAGTTCGCTTGCCCGCCGAAATTTTAATGAAGGCGGGACTCTCTCCCGCGGCACCAGAAAAGAGTAAACTGTTCTTTAAAAGTCACAATCAATAAGGGGATTGATATGGATACCAACGGTCGGATGTGCCAGAGATGCCGGCAAGCTCTTATTATCGGCCATCGCAATTTAAAGTATTGCCCCGAGTGCGCTGTGGAGATGCACCGTCTTCAGGCCAGGGAATGTGCGCGCCGCTATCGGGCCAATCAAAAGAGCGAGGGCGGCCTGGACTGGATTCGAGACCTTTTAGAATCGGAAACGATTCACTATTTGGATATGCGGCACCTTATGGGCGAGCATTTTGTAAGGGTAGCCAACGAGAAAATTAGATTGGTTGAAAACCTTATTGAGGCAGGACTGGTATGAACACATCAACCAGCATGGCTTAGGCCTGTGGCAACCATTTGTCACAGGCATTTTTTATTTGAAAAAAACAGGACCGGGGGATAAAATGTAATTAAACCGATGATCAAAAAAATCAAAAGTAAATATATAGTTTTATCGGAAACCACTGGGCGGGTGTTCGGCCGGTATACTACCAAGAAAAACGCGCTGAAACGGCTAAGGCAGGTGGAGTATTTTAAACATCTAAAGAAGAAAAAATAGCACGAGAGTGCGATCGCGCTCTCGTGCTAAATAACACCCTCTTATTTGACGGGGAGGTTGGGCCGGGTGTAGCGGCTGATGTAGCCCTCCAAACTTAAAATGGCCAAAACCGCGGCGAAAAAAAGAATAACCGCCGTTACCACATCGGCGTAAAACAGTTCTTGAATTCCCCGAGCGTCTCCTTTGGCTTTCATCAAAAATACGAAACTCAAAAAGCCAAAATAAAACCACATTTTCCGCTTGCCGTACTTGTTGGGGCTGATATCCCAGCCCTTGAAAAACCCCACCAACGAGGCGGTTATCAAACCGGTTTCAACAATGATCAGAATTGAAATCATGCCCTTGATCAAAGTTGAAAGTTCGCTCTGGCTATGCCAGAGTTCCGCTAAAAAAAGAACAAACAGCGGGCAAACAAAGACCTTGTCTCTGAACTTGTCCAGAGAAATTCCGATGGAGGTAATGCAACTGGTTCGGCGGGCAATTTGGCCGTCCAAAAAATCGGTCAAACCCACTACCAGCGATAAAACCAGCATGAGGCCGTAATTTTTTGAATCGCTCCAAGCAAGGGCATTTACCCAAAAAGCCAGCACTATACCCACCGCGGTAATAACATTAGCCGAATGTCTTTTCATTACCGATCTCCTTTTTACTTGGCAGTAAATTGCATAAAGAACATTAAATCATTCTAAACAAAATATCGTATTTGACAACTCTTGACTAGACCCCTGCCTTTGGTATAGAATCTGCCTATAAGTTCCTAAAGAAAATCCGGAGGGCTTTTGCCCCATCTTATTTATCCCCACCCCAATCATATCCCATGGCCTGAGATATAAAGGGTCTTCGGGGATAAAAATCAAAGGTCCTCCGGTCAACTCTATAAACCCTCCCTTCATCCGCACGAGATGAGGGGAGTTATTTTTTCTTGTTAAAAATACTATAAACCGCCCAGCTTACGATTGCGCCCACCAGCCAGCCGGCCAGAATGTCGCTGGGCCAGTGAATGCCCGCGGCCACTCGGGCCGCGCTGATAAGTATTGTAGAGACCAACAAAAACCAACCCAACTTTTTGTGGCCGGCCAGCAAAAAATAAACGGCCAAGGCCATAAAAAAAGTAGCGGTACCGGAAGGGAAAGAGGCCTCTAATGGATTTTGAGATATCAGAGCATCCAGACCTTCAAAAACAAAAGGCCGTTCACGCGGAGAAAGATAGCGAATCAAAGAAACAATGCCAAAACGCGCCGCCAAAGCCGAAAATACCGAAATACCGCCAGAGCCGTGTGCATCGCCCGGGTCTTTAAATCAATTTTTCTAAACTTTGGCGCCCACAAATAAAACAACAACACTGCAACAACCACATATTCCCAATAGGCGGCAAAAAGAATTATAAAAGTGTCGGCCCAAACCTCTTTAAAAGCCAGATTGTAGACCGAAGCGAAAAGTAAATTATCCATTGAAAATAAATCTTTTAGCCAATTTTTTAACCTCCGCTTTTATTTTACCCGAAACCATTTTATTTTTTAAGACCATATCAATCAACTCTGCTATTTTTTTAATTTCCTTTTCTTTCATGCCGCGGGCAGTAACCGAAGGAGTACCCAAGCGCAAACCCGATGGTTTAAAGGGCTTATCATCGTGAGGCAAGGAATTGCGGTTGGCTAAAATACCAACTGCCTCCAACTTCTTTTCCGCTTCCGAGCCGTCTAATTCCTTTTTGGACAAATCCAACAGCATCAAGTGGTTATCGGTGCCTCCGGTATAGAGTTGGTAACCATAATTAATCAATTCCTCCGATAACGCCGCGGCATTCGCAACCACTTGTTTTTGTTCTTTTTTGTAAGCCGGGGTAAGGGCTTGGGCGAAAGC
>JACPHE010000057.1 GCA_016188765.1 Parcubacteria group bacterium
TCGCCAGAAACAACGATTCGACCCTTCCTTTTAATCAAAGTCTGCATGGTGATGATCTTGACGCTGTCGCTTTTAGCGATAATTCGTCCGCAAACCGAGATTGTCTCTCCCACATAGACCGGCGAGCGAAAAAAGAGTTTCTGCTTCAAATAAAGATGTTTCTCGCCCGGACAAAAATTCCCGATCAATGCAGAAAAAAAAGAGCCCAGGAGCATGCCGTGGGCAATGGGTTTTTTGAAACCCAACCGACGAGCCTGCGCCAAATTTAAATGAACGAGGTTTCTATCGCCGGTTAGGGCGGCGAATTTTTTCAAATCGGACGGAATAATTTTCTTTTCGAAAGAGGAGAGGTCACCGATTTTTACATCACTCCATTTTAATTTCCTGCTCATAATTGTGATTTTAAATTTTCACGCCGTGACGACGTAAAACTTTTTTTATATCGCCGACATTTTTAACTTTCATCACCTCGGTCATAGTAAAGTTTTTACCAAAGGCATCCTCAATTTCCGAAACCATCAGGAGGGCGTTGTAAGAATCCCAAGTCGGGGTATTCTGCGGCGAGGTCTGATTATTAATTTTTCTCTCGTCAATTTCAAGAATCCTGGCTAAAATTTTAGTGAGTTTATTCATATTCGTTGATAATCTTTATGAATTCAGGCTTAGGATAATTTTTGTGGGGCAGAGATAAAACATAATCAATTTCTCCGTTCTTTTTTCTTTCCGCTTCGACAAAACCGGCTTGTTTGTAAAAATTTTTAGCGGGATCGTTTTTGCCAGTCGGAATAAACCGGCCGAAAATATTTTTTACCTTAACCCGTCTGGCCTGATTAATCAAATAAGCCATAACGGCAAACTCTATTTCCTTGCCTAAAATCCGACAACTTAGCAGAAAATCTTCCACTAGCCAATCCTGGTCCGATTTTTTAACGATCAGAACGCCAGTGATACCATAATCGCCAAAAACATCCTCAATTTGGAAAGCCTTGACCAAATAATCTCTGGCTTGAACCATCTGACGCACAGTTTCTTCGGTCAAACGTCTGGTTGTCAGATTAAACTGGTTAGTTTTTTGAGTCAATTGGGCAATTCGAGGAATCGTCAACTCGTCGGCCGACAACACTTTTAGCTTCAGATTTAAAGAGTCCAAAAAAGATCGCAGATCGGCCGTCGAGGTCTTTAGGCTTCGCCTCTTTTTTTCGGCTAAGTACATAAGACCGCGTTTCTTGTCTTCCTCGGTTAGTTGAAGCACGTTAAATTCTTTGATAACTGAGACTAAAATTCCCGGATAAAAAACCGGGTCGGCCGGTAAGTCAATAACCCTGACCGTCGGCAAAAAATTCTTAACCAGTTCGCGGTTAGTTGGATCGTCGTCAAAAAAAACAAGGCTGTCTAAACCGAGATTCAGTTCTTCGGCCAACTCTTTCATGTTTAAAATTTTGTCTTGCCAATTAATCCGCCGAGCCAGAAAATCATCTTTTTTAAGGACCATATGGGGGTGTTTGGCAAACACTTCTTCAACTTCTGCCAAATTATTCTTGCTGTTAATGGCTAAGATAACGCCGCGTTTGGCCAGGGCGGAAAGATGTTTCTGAAATTCCCAAAACGGCCGGCCTTCAGGCGTCGGCCCCAATTTTATTCCGCCCATCCCCTCTTCTCCCAACACGCCGCCCCAAAGCGTATTATCCAGATCGAGAACGACACACTTTTTCGAGAGAGCGAGCAGTGGTTTGGCGTAAGCCAGATACTCTCCGGCGAGCGCCGGCAAATGTTTGACCGCGATTCTGGTATCTCCCAAGTAATACATTTTTGGATCGCCAATCTCTTTTTTACCCAATCGAGAAACAAAAGCATTATAATCAAAAACAAAAACCTGATTCGACGATCTATAATTATCACGAAGATCCGAATTCAGCCGCTCTACCATCTCCACTAAGCCGAAAGATTGTTTATTTTCCAAAATACCGAGCGGCGAGTGATCCGGCACTTCAAAATTATGAATCACGATTTTCGCACCGGTGTTGGCGGCCCGAGATACTAATTCATCCAATCTTTTAAGGATTTCTGACACCACCCGACGACGTTCCGAGTCATCGATCTCGTAGGGCGAAAAGAAAATTTCATTCAAAATTGATCTGGTATCCAAAAACAGAAAAATCAAATCTGGCCGGAAGCGATGCAGACCGCTGTTTTTATTAAAAATTTCCTGGGTGTATTGATCGTATTGACCGAGATAAATTTCCGGCTCAATACCGAGTTTGTTCGCCGTTTCCTTAAGCGTTCGCGGCAAGCCAAGTAAGGTAAAACTGGAAAGCACGGCGATTTTTAAAGATTTCTTCATAAATTAAAATGACTCGGCCAGCGCCGCGGCTAAGGCAAAGTATTTAGTATGAGCCAGACTAACCAAAACTCTAACCCCGCGATACCGTCTATTCTTAATCATCACCCGCGGCCAACCGGCGCCCAATCTCTTAATTTCGATGTCGGAATAAAGAAGGTTGATCGGCCGGCCAAGACAGGTTGACAGGGCTTTGACAACCGCTTCCTTAGCGGCAAACCTGACGGCCAGACTCTCGGCCGCGGCGCCGCCCCTTGAAAAACAGTACGTTCGCTCATTCTTTGAGTAAACTCTTTGGAGGAATCGCTTATTGGCCTTAAGTGAAAGGGGTCTGAAGCGCGCGACCGCCTCCAGATCAACACCGATTCCATAACCGATCTTCGTCTTATTGATTCTTAGCATGTTTCTTCGCCTCCTGAAAGGCTTGGCTCCTGATTTTGTTTACAATCGTAACATCAACCCTGTTTCGATTCACTGCCAGTAAGGTTGGCTCCTGATCTAATAATTTTACAATGTCTGACAAACGGAAAACTTGACCTTCTCGATGGAGTTTCTTGAACACCAAATTAGCTAATTTGAGATCTTCCGGATAATCAACGGTTAGTCTTAAATGGCTCAGATCATTTTCATTGGACAGATTGACAATTCTGAACTTTTCCGGCTGATCCATAATATTGGCGGTCACCCATTCTCGAGCCAGAGGCTCGGCGATTTCCCGATCCAGACGTTCGAGAGTTCGAATCGGGATTATTTCCAAATCCAAACCATCAGGATAAGTCGGGGGGAAAACATTGGTCAATAAATCGGCGGCGGCCGGAGCCGAACGGTACCGCTCGACCAGCTGATCAATAATATCCGGATCGACAAATGGGCAATCGGCCGTAATTCTAACAATCGCCTCGGCCCCGAAAGTCCGAGCCGTACCCAACAGACGCTCAACCAGATCCAGTTCGCTGCCACGAAAAACTGAGAGACCGATTTTCCGCGTCAGTTCCGCGATCGGATCATTCTCCTGATTGGCGACTGTGCTGACGACTGTTTCGTCAATCTCTGTAGCGAAAGAGAGTCGATAAGCAATCCATTCGATCAAAGAACGATTTAATATCTGGCTTAGGACCTTTCGTGGTAAGCGAGTAGAGCCAATTCGGGCTTGAATGACAGCGACAACTTTTTTATTCATAGCTGATATACTTTTCATAATTCTTCCCGAATTCTTCGAGATCGGCTCGAAAGACCGATTTAGAAAAATATTTAACGCCGCGAAAAAAGTTTGACAAGCGGCCTGGAAAACCCCGTTTGAAAACAGCGATATTTATTTGTTTAGTATCCGGGTAATAATCAAACTGGGCCGAGGGCGAGGCTGGCTGAGACGACTCAATCACTGTCACCCCACGCCGGCGTAAATCATTCATGGCCGAGAAAATAACCGAGTGATATAAAGGAAACTTGACAAGAGCCGGTTCATCGGCCCCCGACGCGTAAACGGCTCTGCCATTGGCGATTTCAAAATAGGCATAAGCGGCCGGTCGGCCTTCATACTTGAGA
>JACPHE010000056.1 GCA_016188765.1 Parcubacteria group bacterium
ACCGACGAACGGATGACCAGGTTCTGGCTTGATTTGGAGAAGACCTTTGCCTTAGTTTTGTTTGCCCTCGAACAGATGACCGGCGGAGAAATTTTTATCCCCAAAGCGCCGGTGATGCGACTGGCCGATCTCTTTGACGCCATCGTGCCTAAGGCTAAAAGGAAAGTGGTCGGTATTAGACCCGGGGAGAAATTGCACGAGGTTTTGTTGACGCGCGAGGAGTCGCGGCACGCCGTTGATTTGGGGAAATACTTTGTGGTTTTGCCAGAGCACGCTGAAATTCCGCGGCGGAACGGAGAGAAATTCGTCAAGATCGGCAAAAAACTTGATCCTGATTTTTGTTTTACCAGCGAGAATCATAATGTCTGTCTGACGAAAAAAGAACTGGCGGAAATTGTTAGTCGTTTGGTTTTATGATTTCGTACGGTTCACAATCAATTGACCGGAATGATGTTCAAGCCGTTACCACCACTCTTAAATCAAAGTGGCTGACCCAGGGGCCGAAAGTTCAGGAGTTTGAAAATGGTCTGGCTAATTATTGCGGCGTTAAATATGCCGTGGCGGCGTCGAGCGGCACCGCCGCGCTCCATTTGGCTTATTTGGCAGCTGGTCTTAAAAAAGGCGACGAAGTGATTACGACGCCAAACACTTTTGTGGCCACCACGAATATGCTTTTAGTCCTTGGCGCCAAGCCGGTTTTTGGCGACATCCGGTTGGACACTTACAACCTCGACGAAAGTAAAATTGCCAAATTAATTACTAAAAAAACCAAAGCCATTGTGCCGGTGGATTTTGCCGGCCAGCCGTGTGAATACCAAAAGATCCGGTCGCTGGCCAAGAAGCATAAACTTTTAATTATCGCCGATGCTTGCCATGCGCTCGGGGCAAATTATCGAGGGGCGAAAGTTGGTAGTTTGGCCGATCTGACCGTGTTCAGTTTTCATCCGGTCAAGTCAATCACGACCGGCGAAGGCGGCGCTGTGCTTACCAACCACAAAAATTTTTACGATCAACTTTTATTGCTCCGCAGTCACGGGGTAGAGAAAGACCAGAACGGTTTCAATGTGATGACTAAACTGGGGTTTAATTATCGGCTAACTGACATCCAAGCCGCGCTTGGCCTCTCGCAATTAAAAAAGCTGGATCGGTTTATCGCTAAACGGCATCAGGTGGTCAACTGGTATCGAAAATATCTAAGCGATTGTCTGGAAATTACCTTGCCCGAAGAAATTCCCAGTTCGCGATCAGCTTGGCATATTTTTGTCATCCGGGTAAAAAATGTTAAAGATCGTCTGCCGCTTTATAATTTTCTGAAAAAAAATGGCATTGGTGTTAATTTTCATTACCCGACGGTTTATTCTCAGCCTTATTATCAAAAACTTGATTTAAAAATTACCAATTGTCCCAAGGCCGATCACTACAGTCAAACGGCGATGACTCTGCCGCTTTATCCAAATTTGACACAAACCAAAGTTAAGTATATAGTGAATGTGATCAAACAGTATTATCGCCTCTAGATTATGAAGAAAACCGCCATCATTATTCAAGCCAGAATGAGTTCAACGCGGTTGCCGGGCAAGGTGATGAAAAACTTGTCCGGCCGGCCGATGCTTTGGCAGGTGATTACCCGTTGCCAAAAGTCGAAACTTGCCAATCAGGTGATCGTCGCCACCACCGAGCGGGCGGAGGACGCAGTGATTGAAGAACTGTGCCGAAAAATGGACATCCCTTGCTTCAAAGGTTCATTGGCCAATGTTTTGGAACGTTACTACCGGGCCGCGACCGAGATCAGGGCCGATGTTGTGGTGAGAATCACTAGCGATTGCCCGTTGATAGATCCGGTGATTATCGATCTCTGTCTCAACGAATTTGCTAAAAATAAATACGATTATATCAGTAATGTTTTACCGGGCGACAGAACTTTTCCTAGAGGACTCGACGTGGAAGTTTTTTCTTTTTCTGCTTTGAAGACAGCGTTTGAGAAGGCGACTGAAACTCTCGAGACCGAGCATGTTACCCCGTATATCTGGCAAAACAAAAAGGGCCATTTTACTATCGGTCCAATGAT
>JACPHE010000058.1 GCA_016188765.1 Parcubacteria group bacterium
CAGTAAAAAATATAATCTGGCTGACTTTACCCACTTCTGGATTTTTGAACGGGAAAATGGTAATTTTTTGGTGCTGGAAGGCAAAAAGATTTTAAATCCCCATGTAGAAATACCCTTGGCCAATGCCAGCGTTGACGCGGTTAAAGAATTGCTTTTGGGTACGATGGAAGAAAAAGAAATAGAAGAATCGCTGATAGACCTTCTGGCCCGCCGGCTGAAGTTTTAAAAACGGATAGGACGCAAGATTGTTCCCGATTTGCCCAAGAGTAAAGCGATTGGACGCAAATCGCAATCCCGTAAAAATTTGCCCCTATAGTTCCCTCCTTCGCTCGAATGTCGTTCGAGCTTCGGAAGGGCAAGTGGTTTGTATCCGACTCAACTTGTCCTGCGAAGCTCGGCTGGTAAGCCGAGCGCAGTAGGGCCCCTATAGTTCAATGGATAGAATGCGAGATTGCGGATCTCGTGATTCAGGTTCGAATCCTGATGGGGGCACTGCAAATTTATTCGGGACGGATCTCGCGATAGAGGTTCGATTCCTCGCGAGGGCACCAGTATTTATGTATGACATCTCTGGACTCCCCCATAGAAACTTTCCCTGGCGTTGGTGAGAAAGTTTTAGAAAAACTGCGCCATCTTAAGATTAAGAAGGTCTTTGACCTTCTTTTTCATTTGCCTTTCCGTTACGATGATTTTTCGCAAATAAAAAATATCGCCGACTTGGTAGTGGGCGAAAAAGCCACCGTCACGGCCAAAATTTTAAACATCAGCGCCAAAAGAACTTGGAAAAGAAAAATGTTTATTACCGAGGCGCTGTTGGAAGACGCCACCGCGCCCATTAGGGCCGTTTGGTTTAATCAGCCGTATCTTACCGGCACGCTCAAAAAAGGGCTGTGGGTTAATATCTCGGGCAAAGTGTCTATTGATAAAATCGGCCGTTCAGGCTCTGAGAGGCCTTCAGGCTCGATGAGCTTTGTTTTTTCCAATCCCGTTTTTGAGGTTTTAGGTTTGGAACCATACGATAAAGAAACATTGCATACCGGCGGACTGGTAGCCATCTACCCCGAAACAGCCGGTTTAACTTCGCGTTGGCTCCGTTTAAAAATCAAAATGCTCCTAGATAACATCAAGACCATTCCCGACTTTCTGCCCACCTTTATAACCAAAGAATTCGGCCTTATAAATCTCCAAAAAGCCCTCAACCAAATCCATTTTCCCAAAAGCGAAACCGAGATCAAATCCGCCAGGAAACGACTATCTTTCGGCGATATTTTTCTGCTTCAACTGCATGCCCAACTGGAAAAAGAAAAAACAAAATCGCGTCCGGCCGCTCCTATAACCGCCGACATAAATTTAATTAAAAAATTTATTGCCTCTCTGCCTTTCCAACTGACCGACTCGCAAAAAATTTCCGCCTGGCAGATTTTAAAGGACATAGGCAAACACTCGCCCATGAACCGAATTTTGGTGGGCGATGTCGGTTCCGGCAAAACCGTAGTCGCCGCTATAGCCGCCTTAAATGTTGCGTCTCAAGGGTATCAGACCGCTTTTATGGCGCCTACCGAAATTTTGGCTAACCAACACTTTAAAACTTTGAGTCAACTTCTGGCCAACTGGCCGCTTAAAATCGGCCTTTTAACTTCATCAAAAAAACTATCAAGGTCAAACCTAGATAGTTCTGATATTGTGATTGGTACTCACGCGCTTATACAAAAAACCGTCCAGTTTAAAAATCTGGCTCTGGTTGTTGTGGACGAACAACATCGCTTTGGCGTAGACCAACGAGCCGCGCTTTTAAAAGACCCCGAACATTCCTCGGTACCGCATCTTTTGAGCATGTCAGCCACACCTATTCCCCGAACATTGGCTTTGACCTTGTATGGTGAGCTTGATTTATCAATTTTAAAAGAATTGCCTAAAGGCCGAAAAAAAATAATCACCAAAGTTGTTTCACCAACCAACCGCGAAAAGGCCTATCAGTTCATAGAAAATCAAATTAAGCGGGGCCGGCAGGCCTTTGTGATTTGCCCC
>JACPHE010000007.1 GCA_016188765.1 Parcubacteria group bacterium
ACTTTCCGGATATCACACTGTTAACCTGGCGCTCACGGGGAACTTTGGCCACGAAGGAAGCTACAATATAATACGACAAGCGCTCAAAAAACATCACCCCAAAAATATTATCATTATGCATTCTCTCTATGCGTGGCCAGGCGATTTTTCGTATCAAGGATACATAGACACAGCGAGCGGTTTGACGGCTTTAAATATGAAACCTCTTTTTTCAAAATATCATCTTTTACTAAGAACAATAAAATTAAAAAGCGATTCCAAAGAAATCGTCTGGTTCGTCAGACATATGCTTAAAAAGACATACCTGCCACTGGAAAATGACTATATTAAACAAAAAGAAGAAAAACTTTCCAACAATTCCAAAAACTCCCCGGCTGTTGCCAACATATCCCCGGACGTACACGAGGCGCGAAGAGTTGTTATTAAAATTATAGATGCCTTATGCGAGAAAAACCACATCCGCTGTATTTATGCTCATGGCCCCATCCATAACGAAGCAGTCAAAAACTCCGGCACGGCCATCAAACAAATCAACGAGACCCTGGGTGATTTAACCGCAGTTATCCCGATTCATAGAATTTTTAGTTACCCCGGTTCAAAAATGGGCGATTCGGCCGACCATATTGATCCGCAGTTTAAAAAACAAGTCACCAAAAAATATTATGAAACAATAACTAAACTTCTTATGCCTTAAAAGATCTAAACCCATACTACTTCGTAACCTTAGTCACCAGTAAGCCCATTCTGTATTTTAATTTTTGAGGGTGATCGCTGGAAAAATAAACCGGTTTCAAACCAAATCGGCTAAAATTTTTGTAACTAAATCTAAAATAGTCGCGCCTTGTAAGATTAACTAGACCGTTCAAATTGTTGGCCTCGCGAAAGGGCTCCAAAAATATGCAGTATTTTTTAGCCACCCGGCTCATTTCTTTCAAAACCTTGTGGTAGTCATATGGTATCTGCTCCAGAACCAAGACTGTAAATGCGACATCAAATGTCTTGTCGCCGAAGGGCATCTCTAAAGCGCTACCCTGCACAAAATCGATGGTGTCGGAGTTCCGAGTGTCTTTCAAATTAAACCTAGCCCACCAAGGATCGAAATCTCCAATCTCTCTACAGTTTGGGAGATCTTTTAAGAGACTCCGGCCGGCTAATATTCCTTCTGAGGAACGCTCAAGCCCTGTAAACTTATGGTTTGTATTTTTTAAGGACAGCGCCGCCAGGTTATCCCCTCGGCCGGAACCCACTTCCAAAATCGAGGAGTAATTAAACTGATCCAGTAGCCCAGAAAGTATCTGAACATAAACACTCTTCAAAAACCACCCGTTAACCTCCAGGATATCATTTTTAAACTCTATCAAATATTTTGACTCAATTTTTGTTTTGGCCCATTCGCTAGTGGGTAAACTGTATAAGTTGTTGTAAATATTAGAAACGAAAAGTTGATCACGTTTTTTAACCTTGGTGCCAATCGCTCTTCCCCAAAATTGTTGAAAAAAAATCTTAATATGCCGACCCGTGTCTTTTAATCTGGAAATGAAAGATCGTTTTGCTTTCGGCCTTCTGGAGAAGATATGTTTTTCAGGCAAAAGAAACTTAACCTTAAAGTCAATGTTATTCATAATATTAATATTTCGCGCAAAATAACCACTAAGATTTCTCAACAACTTCCTTAACCAGATAGGGCCGGCCACCTTTAGACTCATAATACACCCGTATCAACAACTCGGCCAAAAATCCCATCGCAAAAAAAATAAGTCCGGTTGTAATTAAAAAAAATGTAAGCAACGGTAAAGGTGTTTGGCCGAAATTACGATATTCCAACAACTTCATAATTACAGCCCCAGCAGCCGAGACAAAAGATAACAACCAAAGCGTCACCGCCAGCGAACCGAAAAAAATAAACGGCCGCGCGCCGGAAAAGATAAACTTTATTACCAACAGATCGGAAATATCTTTAACCGCTTTTAAAAAATTGTGTTTGGAAAAACCTTTGGTGCGGGCGTGATGAGTAACTTCTAACTCTGCGACTTTGGCCCCGCGCATATAGAGTATAGCTGGCAAGAAAACATGCATCTCGCCATAAAGATTGATGTCCCTCAAGACCGGTCTGGAGTAGGCCTTGAGAGCGCAAGCGTGGTCATGTAAGTAAAGCCCGGTGACTTTCCAAGTAAGCCAATTGGCTGAGCGGGATAAGACCCTTCGACCCCAATTATCGTGTCTGTCGCGGCGCCAGCCAGAAACAACATCATAACCCTCTCTGAACTTAGAAATTAAACGAGGTATATCACCGGGATCATTCTGCAGATCGGCGTCCATAGTCACAACAATGTCGCCCACAGCAACTTTAAAACCCGCATCCAAACCAGCCGTCTGGCCAATGTTTTTAGCTATGACTACAATCCTGACAGGTGAGAGTTTTTTAAGTTCATTCAAGGTTCCGTCTTGAGATCCATTCTCTACGGCTATTATTTCATACGGCTCATCCAGATCATCCATTGTTTTTTTGATTATAGAATGCAAATTGGCTACATTTTCCTCTTCGTTGTAAGCCGGAAAAACTACAGAAATCATAGTAATGTATAATAAAATAAAACCCCGTTAGAAGCAAGAACTCCTAACGGGGTAACATTACGCCTTAACAACTCCAGCATCAGTTAAAAACTGTTTCTGCGTCTCCACGCTTTTGTCCTGATGCAGAAGTTGCGGAAAGAACTTGGGAGGAACCGTGATGATATGAGCGCCGGCGTCGTAAACCCTAAAGACCTGTTCGGCTTCTCGAATACTGCCGACGATTATCTGGGCTTTTAGACCGTGTAGATCAATCAGCCGGCGAGTCCGAGAAATCATATCAAGACCATCGAGCCCGGCATCGTTGGAACGGCAGTAGAGTAAACTGACGAATTTCGCCCCCGCCTTGGCCGCGGCGAAGGCCTGAAACCAGTGCATACAAGCCGTGCAGTTGACGGCTATGCCGCCGCCGGAAAGAACCTTGATCACTCTAAGCCGGTCGCTGCCATCCAGGGCTTGGATGGGGATTTTGACCGTAGTGCCAGCATAACCCAGCGCGCTCACAAACTCCGTCGCCTGTTCCACCATACCCTCCGGATCGTCCCTAAAGACCTCTACGCTCAAGGGCAACGAACCGCCGGAGTATTTTTGGATCAAACCGATGATTTGTTTCCAGGCCGGCACCGGCTCCGTGAAACCGGCTTTTTTAAGCAAGGTCGGATTGGTAGTAACCCCATCACCCACTCCTGCCGCAAGCCAGCGCTTGATTTCTTCAAGATCAGCCGTGTCTATGAATAAAATCATTATATCCTCCTTCAAGAAGTTGTCGGATCAATAGCGCGGCTCCAAATAAATCATCGGCATAAAAATCCGCTTCCAAGCCCTGATTATAGGGAGCACGGACTAGAATGGTTTTACAGCCAGCCGCGCGTCCAGCCCCTATATCCGACCGGGTATCGCCTATGATGAATGATCTTGAAAGATCGCCGTGCCACTTCCGAGCCGCGGCCAAAAGCATCCCCGGCTTGGGCTTGTGGCAATAACATCCCTCCGAGGACGGATGGGGGCAAATATAGATATCCTCCAACGGTAATCGCGCCAACCCCGACATCATTAGGGCATGATCCTCCGACAACAATCTTCCATACGCCAAATCGGGTTGGTTAGTAACCACTATACGCAAAAAACCCAACCGCCCCAACTTTATCAAGGCCTCCCTAACGCCTGGTTGGAGACGAAACTCCGAATAGCGCCACGGGGCACTGTAGCGAAGCAACCGACCATCTCCACCCCGAATTTCGCCCCTATCAACCATTTCATTAATCACGCCATCGCGATCAATGAAACAAATCGAGTTCATCCCCATCCCTCCTTATTTAGATTTAGACAATCAGCGATCATGGCTTTTAGACGAAAGACAACAAGGTGATGCAAAACCACATGGAAAGATTCTACTAAGGGCGTAGAATCGGCTGGAACCACAATACAAACATCGCAAAGGTCTTTCATCACCCCGCCATCAAAACCGGCCAACCCAATCGTCTTACCCCCATGATCTTTGGCAAACCGTATGGCCCTAATCAGATTTTGGGACCAAGCTCCAGCTTTGTCACGACCAGCACCGCCATGAACGCTGAAAACAACCAGCACACTGCCCGTCTCCCAATATGGGCCCAGCGTAACATCATAGGCATGATCCCAACCCCAGTCGTTAGTGGTTGCGCTTGTTAGGGGCACATTATCAACCAAAGACAAGGCCCTCAAACCTTTAACCAAGGGCCTGTCTATAACGGTCTTAACCAGATCAGCCGTAAAGTGCGTGGCCGTACCAGCCGAGCCCCCATTGCCTACCACAAAGACCCAACGATTGTTGGACCAGGCCTCAAACAACATATTTACACAATTCTTGATCTGGTATTCTTGATCTTTCAGGCACAACGCTACATCAGCCACGGCGCCAAGATACGACTTGACAAAGTCATCCTCACCGAAAGAAATCTCCGGGATATTCATAACAGTAACCTCCTTTTTTAGCTAAAAGTCAGTTTTATTAAGGTACAATCCAAATCATAATATAGGGTAAACTCAAACATAGTTCAAGTTTTAAGAATTTTTTCCCGCTCCATCTTTTTATAGGTCTTATCCCAATAGGAGATGGCTTCGGGATAATTTCTAACCCAATCCAAGTACTCCTTGACGCTATCTTCCAGAGAATGAATTGGCCTCCAGCCGAGTTTTTTAAGTTTAGAAATGTCCATAAGAGAATGCCTAGGGGCATTGATTCTAAACATACCCGAGATGATCGGTTTAAAGGGAACCTTGGCCAACCGGCACACTATTTTAGCCAAATCTCTGACTTTTGTTTTTTTACCGATGCCAACATTAAAGACCTCAAAATCGGCCTTTTTGTTTTTTAATACGGTTAAATGAGCCGAGATCACATCATGCACATTTACAAAGTCACGGATTTGATTGGCATCCTCTTGCATCACAATAGTCCGACCGGTCAAAGCCCGAACCGAAAAATCCCGCAATGCTCCGGAATAAAAATGCCTAAACGACTGCCGTGAACCTTGAACTATGGAAAACCTTAAGGCCACCGAGGGTATGTTATAAATTTTGCCCAAAGCGAGGCAGGTTTTTTCAGCCGCCAATTTAGAAATGCCATAGGGGATTTGAGGATGAGTTTCATCTGTTTCCTTTTCCGCTAAAAGCGCGGCTTCTCGCCCATCAACAGGACATTTAACTTCCCACATATGTTGCATCAATTGATTCTCCGGCCGCGGGCCAGCATAAAAAATTCCGTGCCGAGAGCATTTATATTTGCCCTCGCCGTACAATGATTGAGAAGAAGCCACAACAACTTTTTTTATGGGTAGTTTATTTTCAAGAATTATTTCGTAAAGCAGAGCCGTGCTTTTGGCGTTGGCGTCAAAATAAGTACCAAAATCCAAATGATAATCCATATAAGCCGCCAGATGAAAGACAAAGTCCACGCCCTTAAGGGCTTTGACCCAGTCCTTTTTGTTTCGCACATCGCCTTTTATAAATTGAGTCTTTTTATTAAACCAGTCGGGTAATTTGCCGTTATGGGTGGGCGGTTTTAGATTGTCCAAAACTCTAACTCTGTAGCCGTCTTTAACTAAAGCATCGGCCAAATGGGAACCGATAAAACCGGCTCCGCCGGTTATTAGAACCAATTCCTTATTTTTGATCATAAACTTTTTCTACTATTTTCAAAACCTCATACGCATCCTTGCCATTCGGACTCGGTTTTCTTTTTTCTTTAATAGCGCTTACAAATTCATCCAGCGCCCTCGCCAAAGACGCATCGGCGTTGGGATCGCAATCAAATACTTCTTCTTTGGGCAGATCGGCAAAATTATCGGACCGCGTTCCCCAAATAAGCTTCTCACCGCCGCCGTATTTCCGGCCCAAACCGTCAATTATCAAATAACCCTTGGATCCGTAAATCTCAAAATTGTGTATGGCTTTCCAGTTAGTCCAACTGGCGTGTATGCTGGCTAGGCCGCCGCTTTTTGATTTTAATAAAACAAAAGCATTGTCCTCAACTTTTGATTTCCAAAAAAGGTTGGCGCAGAAACCCTTGGCCTCTTTGATGTCTCCCAGAAACCATCTGGCCGCGTCAATCATGTGAACCCCTTGATCTATCAGTTCGCCGCCGCCGCTTAACTTTTTGTTTAAACGCCACTCTTTGTCGTAACCAATCCGGCCGCCAAAACCGTAACGGGCGCGAATAAATAAAAGCTTCCCTATTTTGCCTTCATTAAACAATTTTCGCGCTAATGCAAAAGACGGATGAAAACGGTGATTGAAACTGACCATATAGTTAACTTTCCGATTCTCGGCCACCTTCATAACTCTTTTTATTTCGCGTGAGGATACACCTCCGGGTTTTTCACACAAAACATGCTTTCCGCTTTTTAAAATTGTTTCAGAAATGGCAGCCAAAAATTTATGGGGGGTCGCCACCACAACCGCTTGAATATCTGGTCTAGCCGCAACCAACCTCCAGTTAGATAAGGCCTCGCAATCCTTAGCCCGTTGAGCCAAGGCCGCGGCTTTGCCCAGATTGGCATCAACGACGATCGCCAAACCGAACGACTTTGATTTAGCGATCGCGCCAAACCAGCGCCGGCCCATCCCGCCCGCGCCCACCAAAGCGATTTTTATTTTACCAGTTATAGCCACGGTCTTGGGGTTTGATTCTGCGCCAAGTATAAATATCCGACTCCATAATTTCTTTTAGCCGTGAAGGGAAATTCCTATAGTCATCCCGAATAGCGGAAATAATCCTACCACTAATGCCATTGGCTGCGTCGCTAGCCAAGAACACCGCCAGTTCAGCCGCCTTTTCCGGCGGCACGCCGCCACTGGCTTTTTGCTCTAAAGACCGTTTATAGGTTTCCTCGCCCGCCTTTTCCGGACCGGCCTTAAGCAAATCGTCCAAAAGTTTAGTGTTGACCGCTCCGGGCGCGATGGCGTTGACTTCAATGTTAAAACTTTTAAGTTCTTCGGCCGCCGTTTCGGTTAAACGAACCACGGCCCCCTTAGAAGCCGCGTAAGCGGCAAAGTTGGCATAAGCGCCCTCGCCGCCACCGGAAAAGTTTACTATCTTGCCGCGGCCACTTTTTTTCATAAGAGGTACCGTGGCGCGCATCATAAGAAAAGTGCCAAATAAGTTTATATCAATGGCTTTTCGCCATTCTGCCACATTGGCTTCGGCCAATGGACCGATAGGACCATAGACACCGGCGGCATTAACTAAAATATCCAGTCGGCCCCACAAATCATAGGCCTTTTGGGCCACAGCGGCCGAATCGGTTTCCAAGGAAACATCCGCGCTTATTACTTCAACCCGTCCCAAGGGCGAAAGTTCTTTTTGAGCGGCCTCTAAATCAGTTTTATTGCGGGCTACCAATAAAACCTCGGCGCCGGCTCCCACGAAGGCCTTGGCGATGGCTTTGCCAATGCCTCGCCCGCCGCCGGCTATAATAGCTTTTTTTTCAGTTAGCATATTTTCCTCTGCCTATTCCCAAATATTTAATCCCATTCTCCAAAAAATCATCGGCTTTTTCGTTAAGAAAATTTCTGGTATCAAAAAAAACCTTGGGTGACCTCATAATACCTCCCAATATCTTCGGATCTAAATTTTTAAACTCCGGCCAAGCCGTCATTAATAACACCGCGACGCAACCTTTAATTGTTTCTTCGGGTTTATTGGAAAATTTATCAACCCCGGAGGATAAAACTTCTGATTCTACCGCCATGGGATCAGCGGCGCAAACATCAGCTCCCCGTTCTTTTAAACCCCCGGCTATTTCAAGAGCAAGGGATCTTCTAAGAGTGCTTGTGCCAACTTTGTAGGTCACGCCCAAAATTCCTATTTTCTTGCCGTTTAAATTTCCCAAAAAATTCTCTAGCTTCTTTATTACCAAATTCTTTCGGTTAAAGTTTTTTTCAAAAACATTCCTGACAACCGGAAGTTCAACTCCCAGTCCCCGCGCTTTGGAAAGTAGCACTTTTAAATCGCGGCCCAAGGTGCCCCCGGAAAAACCAACACTGGCATCAAGATAGGCCGCTTGGCCTATCCGTAGATCGGAACGGAGGGCGCGAGACACATCTAAAATGTCGGCTCCCACCAGTTCGCACATATCCGCAATGTCATAAGTGAAAGTTAAAGATGCTGCCAAAAAAGAATTAAGGGCGTGTTTAGACATTTCGGCCGAAGCCAAGTTCATTCGCAAGAAATTGGAGCAAATCGGTTTAAAAATATATTCTATTTTTTGAAAAACATTTTCATCTTCAGCTCCGATCACAATCCGACCCGGTTCAAAAAAACTCTTGACCGCATGGCCCAACTGAAGATTTTCCGGAACATAAGCCAGGTTAAATTTTAAAGACGGCCTCGCCTCCAAAATCAGCTTTGAGAATTCATGGCAAGTTCCCACCGGCAACTGGCTTGAAAAAACAAGAAAAACTCCATCTTTTAAATACGGCGAGACGGATAAGACCAGCTGTTTAATGCTGGAAACATCAACCTCATCCAAATCATTAACCGGCGTGTCCTCCGTGATCCAAACTGTGTCGCACTTGTTTATGCAGGAATAATTATTGCTAAAAGAGAGCCGCTGCTCGGATATATTTTTCTTTAGCAAATCACCAAGATTCGGCTCAGCCAACGGCAAAATTCCGGAATTAAATTTTTTAACAATTTCTTCATTCTTATCAATCCCAACAACTTTATGCCCCAGCTCCGCCAGCCCCACGGAAAAAACCTCCCCCAAATGCCAAAGCCCTATAACAGCAATGTTATTACTCGTCATATAATTTGTGATCCTTGAAAAACAAATCGGAATGGATAGATTGTGCCGCCCGCGGCGCTGATTCCTTTTTTAAAGCGTGGCTGTAAATTTTTAGGAACATAGAAATACACAAAGCCGCCGCCACCAGCTCCTATGACTTTCGCCCCGACAGCGCCCAATCCATAACCAATATTTAAAAATTCTTCCAATTTGTCGTCGGTACAACTTACAAAGCATTGTTTTTTAGCAACCATCAACGCTTTTAAACCATTGGCAAAGTTTTCTATACGATTGTTTATAATGTGGCCTCTCAACCCCAATCCGTGTTTTCTAAAAGCAGAAATATCAGAAAATATCTCATTGGAACTTCTAAATCTTCTGGCCGTAACACCCAATGTTTCGCTGGCCGATCTTTTCATTCCGCTGAACACCAGTACAAGTTCTGATTCAAGTTTCTTTTTGGTGTCATGCGCAATATCTATTTTTCTGACGGTAACTCCTCCATCTTTTTTGTAAATCAAATGCAAAAATCCGCCATGAGCGGCCATATATTGGTCATGCTTGCCAATCGGCGCTTTTAGCTTGTTTATTTCAAGATCGGCCGCTTCTTCAGCCAGAAGCCGCGGTGATTTAGAGATCCCTTTCAAAGCATGCAACGCGTTTAAAAGCCCAACGGTAAATGCCCCCGACGAACCTAAACCGGACCCAGGGGGAATATCAGAAACTGATTTGATATTAAGACCTTCGTAAATTTTGTGAGAAACTAGAGCTTGGCGGATTATTGGATTTTTTATTTTTTCTTTTTCGTCTACAAGTTCAGTGGCATCGGGGTAAGAAAGATTAAAAAACTGGTCGTTTCTTTTGGAAACTTCTACAGTAACAAACTTGTCTATAGTCGCCCCAAAAGAGTCGCCACCAAACTTTTTAACATAAGGTAGCAAATCAGTTCCGCCAGTTAAACAAATCCGGTGAGGAGTTTTGGTTACAACTCTATTTTTTGACATTATTCGTGTTGAGAAAGTATAGAATAACAACTTAAATTTTCCAAGTTGACTTTTTTGCTATAATTTATTACTATAATTTCCAGTTACCAAACTGGCAATTATAGTTTTAAAACATGTCCTTTAACAAATGAGGTGAAAATGACCAAAGAAATGCAAGAGTTGGCGTTGATACTTGCCCAGTGCGCTGATATGGCGCGGGCAGCCTGGACGGCGCAAACGCTCAAGGCGAGTCAGAACCTGGATACCCGTCCAAGTGAGACCATGGATTTCTTCAGCAACCTGGACGAAGAGTTGGATACACGGTTGATGGAGGCCTTACAGAGCCGGCTCGGTGTGAAACATTTTCTGACTGAGGAAGGCGCAAAGATACCTGAGCGGAATTCGATCGGTGGGCGGAGAGCAATCATAGATTCACTTGATGGTTCCTCCAATTTTATCACCTACCGCCCCGATTTTGGTATCAGTGTTTCGCTCGAGCAAGATGGGTTTCCACTCATTGGAGGAATTGTTACTCCTGTCCGCGGGGAATTGGTGATCGCTGGCTCTGGCCATGGCGCGTATCTTTTCTCCTGCTATGGACAGGAATTGCGAGCCGTTGAACGCATGATCATTTCTGACATTGCCAGGTCAGTCAACACCGCAACTTTTGCTCTAAAAAATGTGAGGAAACGAAAATCGCCCCTCGAGACAAGCCGGATATATGTTCACACCGGTAAGCGGCGGAATTTTGAACTATCCCCATCAAGCCCATGGAATACGATTTATGCCAAACTGGCCAATCCCGCCTGTAGTTTTTCCTGCACAGTAGCCCTTTTAGAAGTGGCTATGGGGAAACTCGACGGAGCCGCAATAGCTTTCCAGAACTATTGGGATTTTGCGGCTGGAAGGTTGATCATAACCGAGGCCGGTGGCCACTTCGCGGCTTTTGACCGAGATTTTCAACACCAACTCGGAGATAAAGAATTTACATTAGCTCACGCTGGTAAAAACAGAACTGGAGATGAATGGCTTTGCCACATCTTTGCCGCAAGCAGTCAAAAGTTGCTGGAAGAAATGAAGAATCATTTTATTTCATAACCTCCACAACAAAGGTCCGCAAAATTTCGCGGACTTTTTTAATTATAATAAAAAGCAACGGCTAATTATTTTGCCGTTGCTTTGGAAACCTACATAACATTCAAAAGAACTCTGGTGCCCACACGATCGATCTCTAATGGCACTTCCACCAGACCCCGATCTGAAAGAACAACTCTAACATTTTCCCTTCTCTCGTCGTTAGGACAATAGAAAAGAAAATATCCGCCGCCTCCGGCACCCAACAACTTACCTCCGCTGGCTCCATTGGCCCGGGCCAACTCATAAACGCCGTCAAACATACTATTGGAGATAAGACCGGACATCTCTTTCTTAACCCGCCAATGTTTGTCCATAAGCTCCCCGAAACAATCCAAATCACCCCTTTCAAAAGCGGCCAGAACAAGTTCGCCGATCTTTCTGGTTTTATGCTTTAGCTCAAAAACCTTGTCTTTACTTTGGTCTTTGAGAACATCATTGCTGTCTCGACAAACACCCGTGTAAAACAGGAGGCAACGGCGAGAGAATGTCTCCGCCGTCTCCAACCTGATAGCAGGCCTCTCAACCTCCACCAGACCGTCGTTGTCGATCCGTAATATCGTAAAACCACCCAGAGCCGCCAAGTAAGGGTCCTGCTTGCCATCGCTCCAACCCAACCTTTGGGTTATTTGGAAAGCCATCTCCGCCAACTCTTGTGGCGAGCACAAGTTTTGCTGGAAAGTCGTCAGGGCGTTGAGCAACCCAACAGCGCAGGAACCCGAGGAACCCAGGCCGGTTCCAGCTGGCGTATCGGCCTTAAAAGTGATATCTACACCGCCCGGCCAGTTAACCAATCGCAAGGCCTCCCGCCCAATGTTGTGTTTTAGATCACCAATGGAATCAACGGCTTCATAACTGGAATACTGGAAATGAATTTTACGGTCAAACCGTAAAATTTTAAGAAACACATCAAAATACATCTTGATGGCCACCCCAAAAATAAAGCCACCAAACTTTTCGTAATATGACGGCAAATCAGTGGAACCCCCGCCCAAAGGGATACGAAAGGGTGTCCGAGTGATTATCATCGTTCATATCCTCCAAAATGATTGTTGATTTTATAAAAGAACCAAAAGTCCAATCTAACCCATTTCAAATATTTTTTCAACTCTCTCCAAATCTGCTGGCGTTGTGATGTCGCCTATAAAACCCCGCGATTCAACGGGCCAGACCTTATGATTTTTTACAAACTGATTTAATAAAGAAGTGAAATAATATTCACCCTTATCGTTCGCCTGGGGAGGATAATTAAAAATTTCACTGTTTAATACCATAATACCGTCGGCCGCTAAAGCCGATTTAACCTCTTCCGGCTTTTCAATTATTTCCGAAATTGTTCCGTCGGGTTTCAAAGAAACTAAACCATTGGCTTTGGGCTTTTGTGGTTTAAAAACCAAAATGCTTAAATCATGGGCCAAACAATTTTTTACATCCTCCGGATTTGGCAATTCATCGCCGTAAAAAAATAAAAACCTTTCTTCGCCTATAAATTCTTTAGCGGCCCAAAAGCTGTAAGCATTGCCCTTGTCCGAACCCTCCACGAAACTAATCCCGCGACCTTTATATTCAGCGCCAAGAAAATTCTTTATTTGGCCGGCCAGATATTTAACAACCACCACCATCTCGTCAATATCTTCCGGTAAAGCACTGAAGATATAATCAATAATCGGCCGTCCTTTGATTTTGAGAAGCGGCTTGGGCGTGGTTAAGGTCAACGGCCTCATCCGTTGGCCTTCCCCCGCCGCCAAAATTATTGCCTTCATTATGGTTATAATTTCGTAGTTAATTATTATTACTGATTGACTAAACCAATATAAAAACACACAATGTGTATTATGAAAAAAAAGACGCTGGTATTGGTTATATCGTCTTTGGTAGTAGGTCTGACTTATATTCTACCACCCCTAATAATAGCTCAACATTTACAAGGAGCCGAACAGCCATTTGTTTTAAACTATAATATACATAGAGATGAACTGATTTATATGTCAAGGGCTCGGGAAATATATGACGGTCATTGGCCCCCCGTTGACCTCCATTTTAAGGAACAGACACCCACAGTTCTTAACGCATTTCCCTCTTTTATAATGGCTCAAACGCTGAAACTGTTTCACGGCAACCCCAACACGGCCTACCTAGCTATTATATTTATAGTTCCGGCCATATTGTTTTTAATATTTTTTTGGCTAGGCCGATATCTTTTTGACAGTTTCGGCTGGGCCGTATTTTTTGCCTATGTGGGCATACTAACGCCAATTGCCTTAAGAATCCTAAACTTCGATGGAGCTTAACCTAAAAGAGATATTTACCGACTACGGGTCTGCTGGCTTTTCCGAAACTTGGCGCGAGTTCCAGGGTTATTTTATAAAGCAATTTTTCCCTCTTGTAAAAACTCAAATAGAACGGCTGTACTTTGGGCGTTTTGACTATCCCTTGCTCGTTTTTCCAATACTTGCTCTTGGAATTATAGCCCTGATCGCTTTTTGGAAAAAACCAACTTACTCCGGCGCTCTTTTAGCAGCCGCGCCAACAGGAATTTTGTTTTACTCTTATTTTCATTACTGGGTTTATTGGATTATTGTATTGGGCCTGCTATCTGCCTATACCATCATATTTGAAAAACAAGATAAAAAACGCCAAAAATGTTTTGTGTTTCTGCTAATTTTATCAATCCTAGCGGCATTACCTTATTTGTTAAACTACTTTGATTTTTCTAAAATAGAATCGGCCCACGACTATTCTCTGCGTTTGGGTATAGCCGAAGGTCGAGAACCCGGACTCTACGCTTTGGGTTTTGACTACTTGATCTTTTTGGCAATGGCCATAATAATCTATCGTCTTTACTGGACCAAAGAGCGTTTAAAAGCGGCTCTGTTGTTAAATTTTTTGATGGCGGCAGCAATTGTTTGGAACATTCAACTAATAACTGGCTTCGTACCGGCACCGAATAACTGGAAAAGAACTATAAGCCCGTTTCTTTTTATAATTATATTTTTAATCGTTCACGATCTTATAAAAAAATATATTAAAAATAATCTGCGATTAAAAAAAAATATCGGTTTGGTTGTTATTTTACTGACACTGCTCGTGGTCTCCAAAAAAATAACTAATGCGGCAATGTTGTTATACAATCCGGAAACCCGTATTCTCAAAAGTTACTCCTTCCCCAGCAACATAACCGATTCATGGCATTGGATGAATCTTAATTTAAAAAATGAACCTACGATACTTTCCAACTCTTTTTTGACCTCGTTGTATCTTAACTCTTACACTTCGGCCCGACCATTTTTGCCGGTCGGCAATTTAACAACTCAAACTACAGCCAAACTGGAAGACCGTTTTCTGCGATCAAATAAGCTCCTGGGAGTATCTGCGGAAACCATCATGGCTCAATTAAAAAATTCCCTCCCGATAGAATGTAATGTCTATTGCCCGCCTAACACCGAACAAAATCTAGGGAAAAACTTATGGCACTTATATTTTCACTATTTCCGAGGCGGCCCCATAAATAACTATATGGCCCGACCCCAAACAATAACCGACGGATACATTAAGAATCTTTTGGGCCGGTACGGAGAAATCTCAAATAATTTTAAAAATAT
>JACPHE010000009.1 GCA_016188765.1 Parcubacteria group bacterium
CCTTTTTCAAAACCAATCACAATCTTGCCGTCAATATCCGTTACCGGAACGCCCAACTGACCGGTTTTATCTATCATCTCTTGGCGAGCTTTGGCATCGGCAAAAACATCGAATTCTTGGAATTCAATGTTGTTCTCCTTAAAAAACTCCTTCTCGGCGTGGCAATAAGCGCAAGTCGGAGTGGTGTAGATTTTTACAGTAGCCATAAGCTCATTATAAGTCCGATGAGATCGATCTGTCTACTAATTCCAATTTAATAACTCTGTAAGTATTTGGCCTTGGCTAAATTATGCTGTTCCAGTGTTTCCGAAAATATGGTGGCGCCGTCGTGCGGACGGGATAGATAATATAAATAATTGCTTTTTTGAGGGTACAAAGCCGCATTCATAGCCGTTAAGCCGGGGTTGGCAATGGGCGTGGGCGGCAGGCCTTGATATTTATAGGTGTTGTAATGGGAATCCAAAGCGGTGGTATCGGATCGTTTAATGGGCCGGCCCAGATCGTAAACCAGAGTAGCATCGGCTTGTAAAGGAATATCTAACTGAAGCCGTTTCCACAACACCCCCGCCGCCACGGGCATATCGGCCGGCGGAACTTCTTTTTCTAAAATAGAAGCCATTATTAAAACATCGTAAAAATCGCGGCGGGAAATTTCGGCCGCGGGTCTAATAGCCGCCGTTTTGGATTCAAATCTTTTTAGCATTCGCTCTACAATTTCCTTCAGTCCGGCATCTTTAGGAAAACGATAAGTATCGGGAAACAAAAAACCTTCTAAAGCGCCGGACTGGTTGCCGGATAAATTCAACCGTGAAAACTTATCCGAAAAATCATCCGCCTTCATTTTAGTTATGTGATCAGCATCGTCAAAGCCGGATTCTTTGAGCCGGTTGATTATTTCGGCCAAAGTAAAGCCCTCTGGTATAGTGACCGCCACTTCATTGCTGCCGAAAACAACATCACCTTTCTCTATTTTAGAAATAATCTGACGCAAACTTAGGCCGGGCTCAAAAACATACTGCCCCGCCTTAAGCGCCGCAAAACTGCCGCGGTATAGCGAAGCCGCCACAAAAGCGATGCGGCTTTTGATGGCTCCGGCAATTTTAAGATTATTCGCCACGCTAAAGACCCCATCACCCCGTTCCACCGCCACCTCTTTTTCGGCGTCTAAAAACTGCGGCGAAACAATCTGCCGCCACAGATAAAAAGAAAAAAGAGCTAAAACAATAAGCCCCAAATAAACTCTGCTAAATTTATGATTTTTTACCATCTTTAATCAATGGCACAAAAACAAATCCCGGGAATCTTTCGGTTTTAAATTCGGTTTCGCCCAACTTGGTTAATTTTACCAAAGATTCGCCCACCGGCGCCACTATTATACCTCCGATTTTTATTTGATCCTTCCACGGTTGCGGAATCTCTTGGGCCGAAGCCGCGGCTACGACGCGATCATACGGCGCGCCCTTGGGACAACCTTGACTGCCGTCTCCAACAATAAGTTCAATATTATTGAAGTGGAACTTTAGTAGAGATTTTTTCGCCCGGTCCGACAAACTTTTGATTCTTTCTATGGAAATAACCTTTCCCGCCAGGCCGACTATTTTAGCCAGCAAAGCCGCTTGCCAACCCGAACCGGTGCCGATATCCAAGATATTCTGGCCCGGGGCAAGTTCCAAAAGCTCCAGCATAAAGGCCACCGTCAACGGCTGGGAAATGGTCTGCCCCTCGCCTATCATAAGCGGTTCATTTACATAAGCAAAACCCTTAAGTTCCTCCGGCACAAAATCCCGCCGGTCTATTTTCTTAAAGGCCTCGATTATTGCCGGCGTTTTGAGATAGCCCGAATCGATTAATTGGGATATCAACTCTTCCATTTGCCTAAATCAAATTTTTTATCAGCGAACCCAACACGAGAATTCCTAAAAAATTTAAAACAAACGAGAGCGGAATAAATACGGCGCTGTTCATTTTAGAAAAACCCATCAGCATTAAACCCAGTTCATCCGGTAAAGGAGAAGCAACAATAAAGGCGCCAATAAGAGGCGTGAGCCATCTTAAAAATTTGAGCCGAAAAATCATCTTTAGCCGGCGGAAACGGTTTTTCTTGACCAAGCGCAGCAAATCCTCGGAAATCCGATCCTTTACAAAACGAAATATCAAAAAATCCCCCGCCAGCGCCCCTAAGCCGCCAAATAATGCCACTAAAAAAATGGAATTGTGCCGGGCCAGCTCCGCCAGCGCCACCCCAGCCGGCGCTACGGTAAAAATAGAAACAAAAAATAGGCCGGCCGCAAAACTGCCGATGATTTTTGATTGCCGGGTAGCTGTTAGCAAACTCTCCAGCGCCCCAGTTTTAGCCAATACAACAGCGATCGCAATACTTAAAACGACCACGGCTAGATCACGAAACAAATTCCCATTTTTAGGGTTCATTTTGGGCACGGGCTGAGGGAATCGAACCCCCGTTGTCGGTTTTGGAGACCGATGTTTTACCACTAAACTAAGCCCGTATTGAGTGCCTGATTGAAGTGGAACTTCAATCAGGCATCTTATATATCAAACACTCGGTGCTTGATATTTTATCTACCTTCTTTATGCAAAACGGACTTCCGACACCATTTGCAGAATTTTTGGAGTTCTATCTTGCGGGTAACTTTCTTTTTATTCTTGCTTTTCCAATAATTGGTTCTTTTACAAACACTGCAATTTAATTTTATTAGATTATCTTGACTCATATAAGTGCGATGCTAATTTACGAATACATGCGAATTATACTAATCCGAAGGGATGCCTTCGGCATAAATTCATTGGTGTCATTCGTCGCGTCTGACGCGATTCGCGCGCATTCGCGTATTGGTGTCGCGCTAATTAACCTTTAGCCACTTTTTAGCGGTCTCATTATACTCATAAATCTCTTGCGGTTGGCCCTTCGTTGCGTCTTCGCCCGCCAAGAGTTTGTAACCCAGCGCGCCCGGTTCAAAAAAACCTACTATCCTATAATCCGGAACCGAACCCGATGTCTTTGTTAATGTAAGCAGAAACGCTCTTGTAACGTGGCCATCTTCATATTCTACATAAACATTGTTCTTGTCAACAAAACGAAACCGGCTAACAAACCACCTACCGCCCAGAACCGGCTTTTCCGGCGAGACCTCGTTTATTTTTTCCGAAAAGAACTTGATAACATCGTCTCGGTTTAAAGCGTAACCGCCCTGTCCGGCTTCCCTAATAACCAAATAACCGACCAAAACGACAAAAATAGCCAGTGAAAACATTAAGACCGCGTTGGTTTTATTTTTTACCATGAGCCGTCCCCGGGATTTGAACCCGGAACCTACGGTTTACAAAACCGTTGCTCTGCCATTGAGCTAGGACGGCATTTCAGACAAGCGGACAAAAGTGTTGCGGCATTTACCCGCCAAAGCTTTAGCGACGGCGGGCCGCTGAGCTAAGGTGGCTACCCATTTGTTGGTGCGCCGGGCAGGATTCCGCTTCGCTAGAACCCGTCGCGCTAACGCGCTCTTTAAAACCCCTCGGTTTTAATATTTCCGCCACGGGAAAACAAATGTTTTCCCGACCCCTTTCTTCAGGTTCGAATCCACCAACCATAAATAATTTTTCCCCATCAAATGATGAGAAAAAATTATTGTGCGCCGGGCAGGATTCGAACCTGCGTAGGCATAAAGCCGCCAGATTTACAGTCTGGTGTAATTGACCACTCTACCACCGACGCGTGTATTTTATTTTTAAATTACTTCTTCTTAATATAGAATGTCCAAACCCGCTTTCAGCGGGGTGTAATTGGCCCTGGGCAAGATTCTTTATTGTATTTTTAACATTAAAGAAATTGCCCGCCAAAAGCAAAATCGTTTGCTTTTGGCCCACTCTACCACCGCCGCATAAAAAGATCTTGAGCCGATGCGCGGATTCGAACCGCGGACCTACTCCTTACCATGGAGTTGCTCTACCAACTGAGCTACATCGGCCCTAAAAACCAAACCGACCTTGATAAATAGTATCAAAGCCGCCCGGAGTTATCAATTGCCTTAGACCCTCCTTACCTTTATTTTTTTAGGTCTGGATTTAGCGTGTTTTGATTTAGCCGGCGCGCTGGCCAGCGCCGCCGGTTGGGCGGACACTATTCCTTCTTTGTGTACCGTACCACCCATTTCTAAAAGCTGGGTGATAATAATTTTATCTTTAGAACCTAATTTAACAGCCATCTTAAAGGCCTGTCTGGCTTCAATTGGTTTGCTGTTTTCTAAATAGAGCCAACCCAACCGCTTATAGGCCGAAACATCCTTGGGATTATAGGCCAACTGATTTATAAGCTGCTGTTCTTGATTGGCAAAGGAAACCCGTGTTTCTAATTGGGGTTCTGGAATCGTCTTGGCTTCAAAGCCAAAACTCTCGCGGCTAGCGACTAAAGAACTGTCGGCCACAGGGGTTAATTTGGTTTTAAACGGAATATTTTTTGGCATATCCTCGGAATCAACTGATTCCGCCTCAGCTTCCATAACTGTCTTGTGATCCTTGATTTCCCGAAGCAACCGGCTAAAAAAGTTATCGGTTTTTAAAGAAGTGATTTTAAGCTTATAAACCAGTTTCGTGGAAACGCCCAAAGCCGCTTCTTTGGATTTTAAAAACGCCGCCGCCAAGGCCTTCTCGTAAAAAGTCGGGCCAAAATCCTCTTTAGCTAAAATTGCATCCCATTCTGCCAAATCCTTGGGTATCTTTTTATAGATGGTCCGCCCGGCCACAACCATTCCAGCCAGCACGATTAGAGAAGGAATTAGGACAAAAAGCATAGTTTAAAGTTAGCAGTTGTTAGTTTTTGTTTGCCGGTTTCAAGTTTTAGTTTAACCAAAACCATTAACTTAAAACTACAACTTGAAACTAAAAAACTGCGAACTAAATTTTAAACTTAACAAACCTGCCAATTTTTATGTTCTCGCCCAAAAGCGCGATCTTGGAATGAATATATTCTTCTACGGTTTCAGAAGGATTTTTAACAAAAGCCGAAGCTAAAAGTTCCAAGTTATCTTGGGGGTTCAGCGCCACCACCTGCATAGCCAAATCATGGGCTAGTTCCTTAAAAATAGGATTTTTGGCCACAAAATCCGTCTCGCATAAAACCTCCACCAAAGAACCGCTTTTGCCATCGGTATGGATATAGGGCTCGACCAATCCGGCATCAGTGGAACGGGCCGACTTTTTTTCGGCAATCTTAAAACCCTGTTCTTTTAGGTAGTGCTGGGCTTTATCAAAATCCCCGCCAGCGCTTTCCAGCGCTCTTTTGCAATCCATCATGGAAGCGCCGGTAAGATCGCGCAATTTTTTTACTTGCAAACTGTCAATCATAAATTTACGAATTACGAATTTTTACGAACTTACGAATCGGTTTCCTTAATTTAATTCGTAGATTCGTATTGATTCG
>JACPHE010000011.1 GCA_016188765.1 Parcubacteria group bacterium
AGTTTATCAACCGGAATCGCCGCGCTTCTTTCGGAAAAAGGCGAGGCGAGATCTGTTTTTGTAATGGGGGCAAAAGCCATAAAACAAAATTAAAAATAAAATCTCAAAAATCAAAATGACAAATCAAAACTAAAAATTTTAAGAATAATCCCGAGCGTGAGCGAGGGATACCTAAATTTTGATATTTAATTTTTAATTTTTGATATTCTTGGTCCTTGCGGCGTGTCGTCTATCTCCCAGCCCAGTTTTTTGATCTGCTCGCGGATTTCGTCTGCTCCGGCAAAGTCATGGGCTACTCTCGCTTTTTCTCTTTCGGCCGCGAGCGCCATAATTTCGGCGGGCGCCGGTTCTTGTTGGGGCAGGATATTAAAAATATCGTTCACTTCTTTCACAAAGTCAATAATTTTTTGCGCGTCAACCATGGATAAGCTGTGGTTATCCATGAATTTGTTGGCTTCTTTCACCAGATCAAACATATTAGCCCAGGCCTGGGGCGTATTAAAATCATCGGCCAGATTATCCCAAAAGCTTTTTGTAAAATCATCCAAGGGAAATTGGGAGGCCTGATCTTTCACTGTTTCCAGACGGGCCGTAAAGTCGGCTAATCGTTGAACTGATGAGCGGGCCATTGAGGCGGTTTTTTCGGTATAGTCAAAAGGCGCTCGGTAGTGATTAGATAAAACCATGTAACGCAAAGTGGTCGCGGCATGTTCTTTAAGAAAATCGCGGATGGTAATAAAATTGCGGAGCGATTTAGACATTTTTTCGCCGTTGACCAAAAGAAAGCCGGTATGCAGCCAAATTTTGGCTAGTGGTTTTAGGCCCGAGATAGATTCCATTTGGGCGATCTCGGCTTCGTGGTGGGGGAAGATCAAATCCATGCCGCCGCCGTGCACATGATAGCGCGGCCCGAAATTTTTTTCGGTAATGGCGGTGTCTTCAATATGCCAACCCGGCCGTCCCTCGCCCCAAGGCGAATTCCATTTGGGTTCATCCGGTTTGGACGCCTTCCATAAGGCAAAATCGGCAAAATATTTTTTACCGGGTTCGGTTTCCACCCGGACGCCTTCTTTAAGTTCGGATAATTTTTGGCGCGAGAGCCGGCCGTAGTCGGGAAATTTTCTGACATCAAAATAAACACTGCTTGCCCCGAGCGCAGTCGAGGAGCCCTTGGCGGCATAAGCCAGGCCTTTTTTAATCAACCGTTCTACTTGAGAAATTATTTCGGGTAGGTAATCAGTGGCCGCGGCGTAGGCGCTGACGCCATCTATGGCCAGGTCGGCCATATCGGCCCGATAAGCCGCCGTAAATTCTTGGGCGATTTCTTGAGGTATTTTATTGCTTTCTTTAGCCCGATTGATAATGCGGTCGTCGATGTCGGTGATATTTTGAAGATAGTTAACCTTTAGCCCAAGGCGCCGGCGCAAGAATTTAACCAAGGCGTCAAAAAAAACATAAGTTCGGGCGTGCCCGATATGGCTATAATCATAAACCGTCGGGCCGCACACAAACATATTAAGCCCCTTGTCGCCGGGGGCTGGCAGATTTTCTTTTTTGCCGGTAAGGGTGTTGTATAATTTCATGCCAATTTTATTTACGAACGAAGTGAGTAATTATTAAAATTGAGCACCCCGCCCCAATTTTGCCTCGGTTGATTTCGCGCAGGGCGTCCCGCGAATAGCGGGATTCTGCTAGGGGCGAAGCGCTGCGCCCATGAAAGAGTGTGGCTATGCGCCACTCGCGCTTCGCGTGCCAATCCATTGCAAAATTGGAGCTGGGGTAAGGTTTGGCAACCAATCGCTTCGCCCAGTAACTCAACTAGTTGAGTTACTGGGCTTCGCTCTTGGGCCAAGCCCTTAGAGCCATTTCTTGGACTTAAAAAAAGCAAAAAATACGGCTACGGCCGCGAGCATTATACCAATAATTATCCAAAAGTCATACGGCTGGCCGGTGATGGGCATGGCTACGGTGTTCATGCTGAAGATATTGGCCAGCAGCGTCAATGGAAAAGTTACAAAAGCCATAATGGTTAGAACTTTCATAACCTCGTTGGTTTTGTGGTCCAACAGCGAAGAGTTGGTGGTTTGGAGCCCTTCCACTGTTTCGCGCAAACTTTCGGCTTGGTTTAAAACGCGATTGTGTTCGCCTAAAAGGTCCATCAAGAACGGCTTGGCTTTGCCTTCAAAGGAGTCGCTCCGGGCCAGCAAACTTTCCAAGACCGAGTTTTGCGGGCGCAGGGCGCGCAAAAAATTCAAAGTGTCGCTTCGGGCGAGCGACAGCGCCAGCAGCATCTCTTTTTGACGGCCCGAAAAGATGCCTTCTTCAATACCGCTGATCTTTTCGTCCATATGATCCAATTGGCGCATGGAGAAGCCGTACATTTCTTTAATCAAATAATAAAAAAGATATATGGCGTTCTTGCCCAAAGCGGTTTTTCTGGTGTGGCCGGTTGCCATTTTGCACTTTTTTAAAAATTCGTCCAAGGGTTCGGTGTCTTGATAACGGACGGAAATCAGGGTGTCGGGGGTGATGATAAAATCAATCTCCACCGGTTCGGAAATTTTTTTGACGGGGTTAAAAATGGGGAAGTGTAAAACCAAGTAAACATAACCGTTATAATCCTCGGCTTGCGATCTTACCGTTGGTTTTTCCAAACCCTCCAGAATCAGCGGGTGGACATTGTAATTTACGGCGAGATATTTTAACTCCTTGGGTGAAGGGTTTTTAATGTCTATCCAGCTTACATTGGGGGATTTGATGGTGGTCATTTGTAGCAGAATCTAGAGGTTAGAAATTAGAATCTAGAATAATTAGATTATAACAAATTTTGTCGGATAGCATATTGGATATTTGTGTAAAAGTTAATGTTAACAACCTCGGCCCGATCGGACCAGATTTGTTAACAATGTTGGATGAGGTTATCACTCTTGACTGGGGAGTGATAATCGGCTAAGATAGTTCTTGGTGATTAGTTTTTAGTCATGGTTAATCAGTTTTTGGTTTTGGTCTTTTGACTAAAACTAACAACTTCTAACCAAGAACTATTATGATTTCTGAACGCCAAAAAGACATTCTCTGGGCTGTTATAGAAGAACACACCAGAATGGCCGAGCCGGTTAGTTCCAAAATCTTGGCGACTAAGCGGGGTTTTGAGATTGGCGCGCCCATGATTAGAAAAGAGATGAATCAATTGGAAAAAGAGGGTTATTTGGCCAGTCCCCACACTTCGGCCGGCCGCGTGCCCACCGACAAGGCCTACCGGTTGTATATTCAAGAAAATTTAACTTCCAAGCCGGCCACGGCCGGGTTAAACCCAAAAGAAACCCAAAAAGTTAAAGAATCGTTAGGCAAGAACTGGGAAGATGAACAATCCCTGCTTAAAGAAATTTCCCGCTTAACCTCGGAAATTTCGCATGAACTGGGTGTCGCCGGTTATTTGGGCGGCGAGGGTGTTTATACCTGCGGTTTTTCCAATTTACTTGATGATTCCAATTCAGCTGATTTTGATAATTTAAGCCAGTTGGCGCGGTTTATGGACAATGTGGACAGCCATTTTGAATCGCTTTGGAATAATTTTTTTAGGGATGATTTTGGTGTTTTTGTGGGCTACGAAAATCCATTTAAAGAAATAAGTGAGTTTACTTTAATTACCGGCCGATATCATTTGCCCCAAGGCGACGAAGGCCTGCCTGCCGGTAGGCAGGGTTTTGTCTCGGTTATAGGTCCCAAAAGAATGAATTACAAACGCAACATGGCTTTGGTAAACTATATCAGCGGATGCCTAAATTCCAAATTACAAAATCCAAATGACAAATAAATTCCAAAGCTCAAAATCCAATAACCTTTGTCATTTAGATATTTGGATTTGATTTGGCATTTGAGCTTAGGATTTTGGGTTTAAAAATATATGGATGATCAAGAAAAGAAACAATTAGAAGAAAAACTATCTATTTGTGAGACGGAAAAGGATGAGTATCTTAACGGCTGGAAGCGGGCCAAGGCCGATTTGATAAACGCCAAAAAGGAATGGGAAGATCAAACCAGGGGCTTGGGGGACTATGTTAAGATTGAATTTATCAAGAATTTTTTGCCGGTTTTAGACGCTCTGGAAGCGGCCCAAGGCGCAAACGGCTGGGACGAAGTTAAAAAATTGGCCAAAGATGTTTTAAAGAAAAGCGGGGTAGAAGAAATAACCGCTCTCGGTCAAAAGTTTGATCCGGTTTATCACGAAGCGGTGGGCGAAAGCGAAGGGCCGCCGGACGAGATTGTGGAGGTTGTGCAGAAAGGATATAAAATAAACGGTCGGGTTATCAGGGCGGCCAAAGTGAAGGTAGGTAAAATCAACAGTTCGGAAAACTCAGAATAACTCTGTGTGTCAGAAAATCAGACAATCGGATTTATCTAAACTCTGACTCTCCGATTATCTGGTTCACCGATCTCCGAGTTTTCTGAGTCATTCCGAATAAATACTAGATAGATTAGAAATTTAGGATTATTTTATCAAAATACTATGAGCAAAATTTTAGGAATTGATCTAGGCACAACCAATTCGGCGATGGCGGTGGTTCAGGGCGGCGAGCCGAGAATAGTGGAAAACAAAGAGGGTAACCGCACTACCCCCTCCATTATGGCCATTCAAAAAGGCGGCGAAAGAGTGGTGGGGCTTTTGGCTAAGCGCCAAGCCGTGACCAACAGCCAAAACACAGTTTATTCGGTTAAGCGCCTGATTGGCCGAAAATACAGCGATGCCGAAGTTCAGCGCGATAAAAAACTTTTGCCGTACGAAATAAAGGACTCGGCCGACGGATCGGTTGAGGTTAAAATGGGCGATCGCTGGCACAAGCCGCAGGAAATTTCGGCCATGATTTTGCAAAAATTAAAGCAAGACGCCGAAGACAAATTGGGCGAAAAAATTACCGAGGCCGTTATAACCGTGCCGGCTTATTTTGACGATTCTCAAAGAAAGGCCACTAAAGAGGCCGGAGAAATAGCGGGGCTGACGGTTAAAAGAATTTTAAACGAACCTACCGCGGCCGCTTTGGCCTATGGATTTGGGAAAGGGGGTGAAAAGGGACGAAAAGGGGAAGAAAAAATCGTGGTCTACGATTTTGGCGGAGGGACTTTTGATGTTTCGGTTTTAGAAATTTCACAAGATACCGTGGAGGTCAGGTCTACCGGAGGTGACACCCATTTAGGCGGAGATGATTTTGACCAGAAAATAATCCATTACTTGATAGATGAATTTAAAAAAGACCAGGGCATGGACTTGTCTAAAGACATTCTGGCTCTTCAACGGTTAAAGGAGGCCGCCGAAAAAGCCAAACACGAACTCTCCAGCACCCTGGAAACAGAGGTCAACATCCCTTTTATTACCACTGACGCCAACGGTCCCAAGCATTTCTTGACCCGTTTTACCCGAGCCAAACTGGAGGACTTGGTTAGAAACGAAATAGAAAGATCGGTGGAGATCACCAAAAAAACAGTGGCCGACGCCGGTTTTAAATTATCCGAAATCAACGAAGTCATTTTGGTGGGCGGGCAAACCAGAATGCCGGCCATACAGGAAGCGGTCAAAAAACTCTTTGGCAAAGAGCCCCATAAAAATATCAATCCCGACGAGGTGGTGGCTTTGGGGGCGGCGGTGCAGGCCGGAGTATTCCAAGGCGATGTCAAAGACATTCTTTTGTTGGATGTAACGCCGCTGTCTTTGGGGTTAGAAACGCTGGGCGGAGTGATGACAGTGCTTATCAACAAAAACACCACCATACCCGCGGCTAAGACGCAGATCTTTTCCACCGCGGCCGACAATCAGCCCCAAGTGGAAATTCATGTGCTGCAGGGCGAGCGCCCCATGGCGGCCGACAACAAAACCTTGGGCCGGTTTATTTTAGACGGCATTCCTCCGGCTCCACGGGGCACGCCGCAAGTAGAAGTTGTTTTTGATATAGACGCCAACGGCATTCTTTCTGTTTCCGCCAAAGACAAAGCCACGGGTAAAACCCAGTCCATAAAAATAGAGGGTTCTTCGGGTTTGTCTAAAGAAGAAATCGAACGGATGAAAAAAGAAGCCGAGCTTCACGCCGCCGAGGATGCCAAAAGGAAAGAGGCCTCCGAAGCCAGAATCATGGCCGAGACCTTAATTTATAGTGTTGAAAAAACCTTGCGCGATCTGGGCGACCCCTCGGCAAGCTCGGGGCAGGCAAAGATTCCGGCTGAAATCAAAAAAGAAATAGAGGAAAAACTGGACGATTTGAAAGGGATTAAGGACTCGGCTGACGCGGTTGTGTTAAAATCAAAAACAGAGGCGTTGTCCCAAGCGATTCAAAAAATCGGCGCGGATTTGTATAAGCAAGCCGAAGCCGATAAATCAGCCAATGCCCCAGGCGAGAAGAAAGCGGATGATAAAGACGAGCCGAAGGAAGGAGAATTCCGCGATAAAAATATCTAATGACTAAATCCGAATGACAAATAAATATCAAAGTCCAAATATCAAATAACGCGCAAGTTTTTTTGTCATTTAATCATTAAACATTGATTAGGTATTTGAGCTTAGTCATTTGTCATTTAAGTTATGAAAGATTACTACAACATTCTGGGCGTTAATAAAGCCGCTTCTCAAGACGAAATCAAAAAGGCCTACCGGGAAAAAGCGCATAAATTTCATCCCGACAAATCGGGTGGGGACGATGCCAAATTCAAAGAGGTCAACGAGGCCTATCAGATCTTGGGCAACCCCGAAAAACGGTCCCAGTACGATCGGTTCGGCACGGCCGATAATTTTGGGCCCAACGGCGGCCCGGCCGGTTTTGATTTTTCCAATTTTGATTTTGGCAACATGGAATTTGACTTGGGCGATATCTTTAGCGATTTTTTTGGCGGTTCCAGCCGGCGCGGCTCTTCGGCCCGCCAAATGGCCCAGCGCGGCCGCGACATCGGCGTAACTTTGGAAGTGTCTTTGGAAGAGGCCTTTAGGGGTGTGGCTCGGGAGATTGAATTAAGAAAATTGGTAAAGTGCCATCGTTGCGGCGGCGAAGGCGCCGAACCAGGCACCGGTAAAATAAACTGCAAAACCTGCGAAGGTGCCGGCGAGTTGAAAAAAACCCAGCGGACTTTGTTTGGCGTGTTTTCCCAGACGGCCGTTTGCCCCACTTGCCGCGGCGAGGGCCGGTATCCGGAACAGGTCTGCCGGGAATGCGCCGGCGAGGGGCGAGTAAGAAAACTGGAGAAGCTTTCCATACCTGTTCCGGCCGGAATTGATTCGGGCGGCGTATTGCGCATCCACGGCAAAGGCGAAGAGGGTATAAGGGGCGGCGAGGCCGGCGACTTGGAAATTAAAGTTAAAATAAAACCTCATCCGGTTTTTGAACGGGACGGCGCCGATTTATACAGCGAGGTGGGAATTTCTTTTGTAACCGCTTCTTTGGGCGGCTTGGCGGAGATTAAAACCATAGACGGCCAGGTGGAACTTAAAATTCCCGGAGGCACGGAGTCGGGAGCCATGTTTAAACTGGCCGCGAAGGGCATGCCTTATTCGGCTTCCCGCCGCGGCGACCACTATGTGGAAATCTACATCCGCACGCCCAAAAAACTCTCGGGCAAAGCGCAAAAAAACCTCAAAGACATTGCAGAGGAGCTTTAAATTAAAAATTAATTTAAACCGGAAGAAGTTCGGCTTGAATCGGAAGAGACACAAAAGCGGATTTATTTTTAGCCCGCTGGCTAAAGTTTAGTATAGTAAATCCTCGGACATGTTTGGTCTTGGGGTCAATTCTAAGAATTACATCGCCTTCAGCTTCGCGGCTTTGATCTTTTGCCGACGGTTTGCCTTGTGAAAGATAAAACACATCAGCTTCCTTGTCGTAGTAATAATATAATTTGGTTTTCAAATGTGTTTTTCCCGTTCTGGCGTAAGTTCTATTTTTCCAAAGTCCGGTGAGTCAAATTTTTCCATAAAAAGTGCAAGTTTATACTACTTACAGCGATGGTATTTTAATTATAATGTACACTTTTAAATAATCAAGGAGGAGGGGTAAAAACAAGCATAAAAAGTCGCAAAAAACCCCCATAAACACTAGCTTTTCTAGCCAAGCTATTGACAAACATATATCTATTATGCTATACTGGAAGTGTTAGAATGTTCATTGTAAATTATGGGGTTTTCCAATCCAAACTGCTGTGTTAGGTGCAACAAAACAAGGAGAATGTCATGGCTAAGAAAATCGAAGTCGACATCACCGTTGAGGAAATCTATGGCCAGCCCGACAAGTGGTACAGGTTTATTGTGAGGGATGGTCGTGGAAATTCAAGGTACTGTCAGATGCAGAACGAAGTGGAGAAGGCCAAATCCGAACTTTTACGAAAGGCGGAGGAGGATCAGAAATCCATCGATGACCACGAGCGTGCCAAGGCCGAAGAGTCGGCGCGTCTGAGGGAATTTCATTACGGCAAGAGGTGAATGGTTTCGTTCCTATTGGGAGAGTGTAACTCAAAAAACTGAGTTCGCACTCTCCCACGCTTTTTCCAAGTTGCTTTGAGGCAACTTGCCCTGAGTTTATCGAAGGGTTACAAAGTTACTTGAAAAAAGCGAAAGATGCGTATCAATCCTGACGAGTCCGAAAGGACGAAACAGTTACCTTGATAAAGTAGATAAAAAATAAAAAGGATACAAAATAATGCTATAGCTTAAATTTGTTACCTTTTTCTAATCGCTAGAGAGTTGCGAAGAGATGTCCCTTGTTTATTTTCTCTTCCCAGCTCTGTGGCGGTTAAGAGACGAAGAGGGTTCTCAAAACAACGAGAGCCCTCTTTTTATTGTTTGTCTGCGAGCTGGGGCGAGCAGGTATAAACAATAACCCCTCCGAAGCTCCGA
>JACPHE010000010.1 GCA_016188765.1 Parcubacteria group bacterium
CAAGTTACCGGTCTTTTGGGAACCATGGGTTTAAAAGCCATACCTTTGGGACGGGAAGAGCTGATAGAACTTTTATACACCAACTACAACCCGGGCGCGGCCTTAAAACAAAAAAATTTGGAACAACTGATCGCCACGGGGGACGAGGCCAAAAAAACAGGATGATGAAGTTCATAGTTTCTGGTTCTTGGTTTTAGTTTAATAGTTATTAGTCATAGTTTATGCCTACTGGACTTGAAAATTTATGGGTCTATGCACTAGCGGAAGAACTGGAAATAGAGGTTCATAAATTAACCAAAGGATTCCCGAGGGATGAACTTTACAGAAGTGTGGATCAATTGCGACGATCATCGTCGGCTACAGCAAACAACATCGCGGAGTCATACCACAAAACAACGATGAGGGAGAAAACAAGGTTTATTGATATAGCCAAAGGGGAAGCCGAGGAAACAAAAAGAAACCTGATAAAATCATACAAAAAGGCTTTAGTTAGTGAGTTAAAGGCCGCACCATTAGCAGAACAATACACTATACTTTTAAAAGGACTGTCCGCCTATTCAAAATTTTTGGCTTTCAGCAAACCAAAACTAAAAACCGGTTAACTAAAACTAAAGACCATTAACCAAGAACCAAATGAATATCTTCCCAAAAAACGACACTGCCAATAATAAACCGCCGGCCGCGGCCGCGAGCACTCTGGCCGATCTTTTAGCGCCGGCGGCGCTGCAGATAAATCCAAGTTACTTGCAGATAGGCGAAAAATTTTCCCGCACTATTTTTGTGGCGGCTTATCCCAGATTTTTAAGTGTGGGCTGGTTCGCGCCGGTAATCAACCTGGACACGACATTTGATATTTCGCTTTACATACAATTTTCGGACACCGGCCCGGTTTTAAAAAAACTAACCAAAAAAACGGCCCAAATCGGGGCCCAGATTTCGGAAAAAGAAGAAGGCGGTTTTATCCGCGACCCCTTGTTGGAAACCGCCTATCAGGACCTGGAATCGCTACGCGATAAACTTCAGCAAGGCACGGAAAGATTTTTTAAAGCCGGCCTGTACATGACTTTCTACGCCGATTCGCTTAAAGAACTGGATGAGACGGAAAATAAAATAAATACTTTGATGGAATCCCGCTTGGTTTACGCCAAAACCGCCGTGTTCCAACAACAACAGGGTTTTACCTCCACTCTGCCGCTCAATTTGGACAAACTGGAGGTCTATAACAGTTTAAACACTGGCCCGTTGTCGTCTTTTTTTCCTTTTGTTTCGGCCGACTTAACCTCCAACAAAGGGGTGTTATATGGCATCAACCGGCATAATAACACTCTGATACTTTTTGACAGATTCTCTCTGGAGAACGCCAACGCGGTGGTCTTTGCCAAGTCCGGCTCGGGCAAAAGCTACACCGTGAAACTAGAAGTTCTGCGATCTTTAATGTTGGGTAGCGAGGTGATTATTATTGATCCCGAAAGCGAATATAAATATCTAAACGATGTGGTGGGCGGAACTTTTATAAACATCTCTTTAACCTCGCCCCACCATATCAATCCTTTTGATCTGACCCAGCCCACCAGCGACGAAAGCCCGGCCGAGGTGTTAAAAGCCAATATCATTGAACTTTCCGGACTGCTAAAAGTAATGCTGGGCCAGTTAACGCCCGAAGAAGACGCTATTTTGGACCGGGCCTTAACCGAAACCTACGCCTCGCGCGACATCAATATCAACACCGATTGGCGCGGCAAGACCGCGCCCCTGATGGGCGATCTTTATACGGTGCTAGCCAATATGCAGGGCGCAGAAAAACTGGCGGTGCGGCTGGAAAAATATGTCAAAGGCAGTTTTTCGGGATTTTTAAACCAGCCCACCAATGTGGCCTTAAACAACAATCTGGTGGTGTTTTCCATAAGAGATCTGGAACCGGAATTGCGGCCGATAGCCATGTATATTTTGCTGCATTTCGTTTGGAACCTTATCCGCACTCAAAGAAAAAAGCGACTCATGGTGGTGGACGAGGCCTGGTGGATGATGCAGCACGCCGAAGCCGCTTCGTTTCTTTTTTCCATCGCCAAAAGATGCCGCAAGTATTATCTGGGTTTAACCACCATTACCCAAGATGTGGAGGATTTTATGAAATCGCCCTACGGCAAACCCATTGTCACCAACTCGGCCATGCAGATATTGTTAAAACAATCCCCGGCGGCCATAGATGTGGTGGCCCAGACCTTCAATTTAACCGACGAAGAAAAGTTTTTGCTGTTGGAATCCAATGTGGGCGAGGGCATATTTTTGGCCGGATTAAAACGGGCAGCCATAAAAGTGGTGGCTTCTTACACCGAGGACCAAGTGATCACTTCCGACCCGGCCCAATTATTGGAAATAGAAGCCGCCAAGAAAGAATTGGCCGGCGAAAAGACCTGATATGGATGAAATAACTTTGGAGGACTTGCAGTCGGAAGGGCTGGAACCGGAAGACATTGAGGCCGCTAAAATAGCCAGGCCCAAAAAAAGTGAATTTCCTTATATAACCGTTCTTTTGGCCGTTTTCAAAGACATCAGCGACATTCCGGGGGAACTTCTGACTTTCGGCTTATGGGGCACTATAACCAATATAGTGGCCGCCACAGTAATATTTATTTATCTTTACGGCCGAGTCGGTTTTATTAAAAAACGGCTTTACCGAAAATATATTTTCGCGATGGTGATAGAATTCATACCTTTTATAAACTGGATACCGCAAAGCACTTTTTTCGTGATAAGGGCTCACGCCACCGAAAATGAAACATTGGACAAGCTTTTTGGTTATCTGGAAGGGTTGGCCCAAGGCAAAATAAAAAAATGAAAAAGGATGTTTATATTTTAATTTTAACAGCAGTCCTACTGGCGCCGGTTTATGTTTTTTCTCAAAATTCGGCCCTGGAGCAAGTCAGCCCCGAGGATTTGAGGCGACTGGAGGAAGTTGTAAAACAATTGGAAGAAACGCCCTCGCAGACCCAGGCCGTCTCGGCCGGCAACGATTTTAATTTGGACTTAATTTGGAAAACCAATACCTTGGTGCCCTACGATTACCCGGGCAAAGCCCTGCCCACGGTTATGTCGGGAGTTACCATTTACGCCTTGGCCGATGTGCCTAAGCCCCAAAACTTAACCTATTCGTGGATAGTTGACGATGCCTCATCCAATCGGGAAGGGCCGGATCAGGTCGGCCGAGGCAAGTATTCTTTTTTGTTGGTCACTTATCAAATTCCAAAATTCACCCACGAATTAAGAGTTACGGCCACGGACGAGACCACCGGCCGCAGCGCTTCGGCCGGTCTGGAGATAAAAACGGTCTTACCCGAAGTTTACCTTTACGCCCAAAACAATAATATCTTTAGCAATTTGGCTTCTAGCGTTATAAATTTTTTGGCCGGCGCCGAAAGCGGCCTCATGGCCCGGGCTTTTTACTTTAACACCCGGGGATTGAACGATTTGGATTTTAAATGGTTTTTCAACAACAAAGAAGAAGAAAATACCGGCGCCAGACCGGAAATACTGCCGGTAACCGTATCCGAAAGAAGCCCGGCCGGTTCACAAGCCAACCTTAAATTGGAAATACAACCAAAAAGCAAGCGGGCCAATATCCACGAACGCGCCGCGGCGAGAACGACTATAAATATAATAAAAAACAATCAATGAACAAGGCCTTAAAATATTTTTTAATTGTCGGTTTGATTTTACCGATGCTCGCCGGCGCGGCTTTGGAAATTGATTTTCCCGAGATAAGCGGCATAAAACCCACCGATAACTTTGGCCCGGGCAATTGGGTTAATTACTTTTTTGTTTTTGGTTTGGGAGTGGTCGGACTCGCCATTTTAGGCACGGTGATTTACGCCGGAATTTTATATTTAACGGCGGGCGACAATTCCGGCAAAGTAACCGAGGCCAAAGACCGCTTGTGGGGCGCCGTGATTGGCTTGGTTATTCTTATGGGCTCTTATATTATCTTGCGCACCATCAACCCGCAATTGGTGGACATTAAAAATCCGGAGATAAAGTTTTACATTGAAAGCCGCTGGCGGGATTACTATAAAGATCAAGGACCCAGGGCCAGACAACTAGGCGATACCTGTGAAAACAATACTGACTGCATTTCAGTTACATGCTCTGCCGGTCGATGCGTCGCCCCGCCCAAAGAAGACACTGCTCAACCTTCAGAGACCCTGCCGGCCAATCCCATAACTCCGCCGGGGGTAGATTCAAGACCTAAAGGTAGCGCGCCACTCATGGAATAAAATATGTCTAACCGAACCAAAAAAATATTAAAAATAACAACTGTCGTTTTGGTGGTGATTTTTACGGGCTTGTTGATCTACAATTTGTTTTTTAAGAAAAAACCGCCGACTCCACCGGTTATCACCGACGAAGAAGTTATAATTTCGGATGAATTCGGGCCAGAAACCAAAGAACGATTGATTCCCCTAACAGAAGAGGCGGTTTTAGGCGCCGGTCTAAAAAATAACACCGGGCTTATTTATGTGGCCTGGGATGGCCAGATAAAAACGATTGATTTTAACGGCGGCAGCCGGGAAAAAATCGGCTCCGCGCCCGGCGAACGGATAAGCGAAGTAAAAATTTCGGCCAACGGCGGACTGGTCGGTCTAAAACAAACCTTGCCTTCGGGAGCGGCGCGAAGTGTTATTTTTGATTCGGAAAATAAAAACATAAGGTCTCTGCCGCAAAACACCGGGGAGATGTCTTTTGGACCCGAGGGTAAAACTATTGTTCTTGCTCTGGCCGAAACCGGTGGCAGTGCTTTGACCATTCTGGACCTAACCAATTCCAAACAAACCCGCCTGGCCGCCACTCCAATACCGGATTTGATTTTGGAATGGTTTTCCCCAAACGCCGTGGGCTTAAAAACAAAACCATCCGGCTTGGCTTATGGCTTAATGTATGTTTTAGACACCAAAACCAAAAAAATAAGCCGGCTGATAGGCAGCACTTATGGCCTGACAGCTTCTTTCTCGCCTTCCGGAAAACGGATCCTTTACACTAAAACGGACTCCAGCGGCACGAATTTAGAATTAAAAGCGCTGAACACGGATAAAAAAACAGAAACAAATTTAAATATATTGTCCTTGCCCGAAAAATGCGCCTGGTCCCAAGATAATCGCACTTTGTTTTGCGGCGCCATCAAGACCGAAGACGATCCAGTGATGCCCGACGATTATTATAAAGACAAAATAGAGGCCGCGGGCGAGGACATTGTCAGAATCAACCTGGATAACGGGCAAACGCAAAAATTAATCGGGGGCGTATTTGATGTTTACCGTCCGTTTCTATCCCCGAACGAGGACTATTTATTTTTTACAAACAAAAAAGACGGTCGACTGTACCGTCTCACCCTCTAGTTCTTAGTTGTTTAGTTAATGGTTATGGTTTATTAGTTATGGGTTTTGGTTTAAAAACTATAACTAATAACTGATAAACTAAAACCAAAAACTAATAACCTTAAACTGGCTTTATAACGACTCTCCTCTCCTCTCCCTCGCCCACGCTCTCACTCTTAACTCCCCCTATTGTTTCTACAGCCAGATGAATAATCCTTCTCTCAAAAGCGGACATGGGTTCTAATTCTATGGACTTCTTGCTTTCTAAAACCATGTGGGCCGTGTTTTTAGCCAAGGCCTTTAAATAATCCTCTCTTTCTTTATTATAGTTGTTTATATCAAAAACAAAATTGAACGGGGTTAATCCGCCTTCGGTTTTTTTAGCCACCATCAGCCCTAAAATATGCTGTAGGGCTTTAAGATTCTCTCCGTCGCGGCCGATAAGAAAACCGGCGTCTTTCACGGTAGCATTTATCCTAAGGCCGATATTGTCGGTTTCGGAAAGGTTTATATCGGCGCCCAAAGATAAAAAATCCATAAACTGACGGGCCAAATTTTGGGCAATTGTATTCTTATCCATAATTCTGCACACCAAGATTCTACTGTTTTTGGGGTGCGGAACGGATAATAGCATATTGCTGAATAACCGTAAATAAAGTGGTGACTAGCCAATAAAGCGCCAGTCCGGCTGGCAGTTTCCACGAAATAATAACCGTGAGCACGGGTAAAAAATATAGGGTCTGTTTGGAAATGGCCTGAGCCATAAATTCATCAGAACTTTTTGGAGCGGCGGGCAGCTTGTTTTTAGGAGTGATCATTTTGGCCTGCCAAAACTGGCTTAAACCTGCGAGCACCGCCATAACCTTATTGGGCAGGGCCAAATTTAAAAAACCCAAAAAAACAGGATCTATGGCCCCGGGATTAGCCACAAAAGAATAAAGTATGGATAGATTTTTAGGATCAAAACCCTTAAGGAAAACCTGATACAGGGCAATCAATATGGGCAGCTGCACTATGAGAGGTAAACATCCGGAAAAAGGGTTAACCTTGTTTTCCTTATAAAAATTCATCAACTGCTTGGCCTGTTCTTCTTTGTTGTCCTTATATTTTTCCTGCAAGGCCTTAAGCTGGGGCTGGATTTCCTGCAAGGCCCGTTGCGATTTAATGGCTTTTTTGGTCATGGGCCAAAAAACCAGTTTTATGGCCAGGGTGGTGGCGATAATAGCCCAACCGATATCCTGGCCGGGTATAATATTGTAAAGAAAAACCAATAGATTAAACAGGGGACGGTATAGAAATTCGTGGAAAATATTCATCGGCAATTGATGATTCTGATAAAAGACATTTTTAGACCCTTAATCAAACCGAGTTTAGAAACCGCCTTAACGCAATAATCGGAACAGGAAGGGATTTGGCGGCAACCAGCCATCCCGGTAGGATTGAGAGAAAACATGGGAGAGTAATATACGCATCTCAAAACACCCCTTCTGGGAGATAATAGCCACTGGTAACCTCTCACCAATAAAACAAATATGGTTCTCATTGTATCTTAATCAAAATACCCTCTAATTCGCGTTTGATGTCGGAAAATTTACTTCCCAAGACAGCGGGCAAGACCACAATTTTTAGACCCCCTGCCAAAAAGTTACCCGCTTTTTTATAATTTCTTATAATTTCCCTGATCTGTCTCCGAATACGGTTGCGTAAAACGGCCTTTTTAGATATTTTAACACCAACAACAATGATCGCCTTATTTCTTGCGGGCGATAACCCGGGTTCATAATAGGCAACTAGGACCTTACCTTGAAATTTCATCGGGTCTGCGGAAGGGTCAGCCGCCGCCTCTGTTTCAGACGCCTCCTTTTAAGAGTGTTTCTTCCAGTTCTGGTAGACATTCTTTTTAAAAAACCGTGAGTTCTAGCCCTTTTTTTATTTTTGGGACGATACTTGGTTATTTTCATAACAGTTTATTGTAGCAACAATATAAAAATTGGACAACTTATTTGTTGAGTATCCTTATAAGATATATTTTCATAAAATAAACAAGTATGATTACACATTTGCTCAACAAGTTATCCACAATTTGATACAATTGGCTGAAAACTTTTGATTGGAGACCGGTGTGATATAATTCCGAACGGCATTAACGAGTTCTTGAAGGGTTCCGCAAAAACAAACACGGTCGTTTTCCCATTAACCATATTAATATTTATGGACAAAGACGAGCTCTGGCATTCAGCGCTAGCTGAAATTGAACTTTCATTATCCAAACCAAACTTTGTAACTTGGTTTAGAAACACCTCTCTTGCTTCCAAAAAAGACGGGGTGGCCTTTGTCTCAACCCCGAGCACATTTATTAAAGAATGGTTGGAAGATAAATACAACCTCTTAATATTGAAAACGCTCCGGGGCATTTCTAACGACATTAAGGAGGTAAGGTTTATAATCAAACCCCCAACCGCCACAGAGGAATCTAAGTCGGCCAAAAAGAAAGAATTATTGCCTCCCATATTAACCGACCACCAGTTAAACCTTTCCGAATCAGGCACCCCAGACAAAGAAACAAACTTAAACCCAAAATATACCCTTGATTCATTTATAGTCGGATCATCAAACCAACTGGCTCACGCCGCGGCCGTGTCGGTAAGTAAAAATATAGGTGCCGCTTATAACCCGCTATTCATTTATGGAGGCGTGGGTTTAGGCAAAACGCATCTTTTGCAAGCAATCGGAAACGAAATTATTAAAAACAACCCTAAAAACAAGGTCCGGTATATGTCTTCGGAAAAATTTTTAGGGGATCTTATAAACTCCATCCGCAATAGGACGGTAGAAAAATTCAAAGAAGAGTATAAAAAAATAAATCTGCTGATAGTGGACGATATCCAGTTTATAGCCGGAAAAGAAAAAACCCAAGAAGAGTTTTTTCACATCTTTAACGAACTTTACGCCAACAACAACCAGATTGTTTTATCCTCCGACCGGCCGCCCAAGGCCATACCGACCCTGGAAGAACGGCTCAGGTCGCGGTTTGAAGGCGGTATGATAGCCGATATAACCCCTCCCGATTATGAAACCAGGGTAGCCATATTAAAAGCCAAAATAACCGAAAAGAAATTGGACGAGCTGGGAGACGATGTGCTCGGATTTATAGCCGGAGCCGTGACCAAAAATATCCGCGAGTTAGAGGGCACTTTAAATAGAGTTATGATGTCGTGCCAAGTGGCCAATATTCCGCCAACCCTAGACAAGGTTAAGTCAATATTATCCATAACAAACAATAATAATAAGACATCCCCTAAAATAATAATAAAAACCGTCTCGGAGTTTTATGATATAAAAGAAGATGAATTAATTAATCAATCAAGGAAAAGGGAAATTGTCTTGCCTCGCCAGATTTGTATGTATTTAATGAGGGAAGAATTGAGAAATTCATATCCCTTTATAGGCAGTAAATTCGGCGGCAGGGATCACACCACGGTTATGCACGCTTGCGACAAGATTTCTAGAGAAATACAAACCAATGAAAATTTAATGGATGAAATAAATATAATCAAGGGTAGAATTTATGAATTATAAACAACCCTAATTACTGTGTAAAAATTGTTAATTACCATGTTGGATAATTGTTAATTAAAAAATAAACAAAATATTATTTAGTCATCAAATGATAAATCCACACTTAAAAATCACAAACAATACTCAATATTTACACAATATATTTTTTTAAAAAATAAGGAAAAATATATAAAACTAAATATGGAGATTATTTGTAGCACAGAAAAATTAAAAAAAACACTTGAGCATACAGAAAGAATTGTGGCTCGCCATATTACTTTACCTATTTTAAATAATGTTTTAATTAAAACAGATAAAAATGGATTAAAAATTTCTTCCACCAATTTAGAACTGGGAGTTAATTCGTGGTTTCCCTGCAAAGTTGTAAAGTCGGGAGAAATAACTGTTCCAGCTAAAGTTTTTTATAATATTATTTCTGTTCTAAATTCTGATAAGGTTGTTTTGGAGATTAAAAAAAATAATATTTTACATATAAATTCTGTAAATTACCAGGCCACTCTTAAAGGCGAGGACTCTAAAGATTTTCCAATTATTCCAAAATTAAATAAAAGTATTGTATTTGAGGTAGACCCTGTTGTTTTTTGTAAATCATTAAATCAGATTATTGGGTTTGTTTCCAATTCGGAAACCAGACCCGAAATAACCGGAGTATTTTTGTATAAAAGCACCGGAGATAATAATCTTTTTGTCGTCTCTACAGATAGTTTCCGATTAGGCGAAAGAATTATTATTTTAAGTGATGATTATAAGAATTTAAGTTTTGCTGTTATTGTGCCCGCAAAAACCATCTCGGAGTTAATCAGGATTTTTTCTGACTATAAAAATAATATTGTTGTTAATATAGAAAACAACCAAATTGGTTTTGAATCGGATAAAACAGAGCTTATTTCCCGTCTAATAGAAGGTAATTACCCTGATTATAAAAAACTTATTCCTACTGACTTTAATACAGTAGCCAGTGTTAATAAGGATAATTTTGTTAAAACAATTAAATTGGTCAGCTTATTTTCTGGAAGAATCAATGATATCAAACTATCTTTTGTTAAAGGCAACACTCCCAAGTTAGTTCTTTACGCTGGCGACAGTGATTTAGGTGAAAGCGACGCTAGTTTGGATATAGAACTTACCGGAGAAGGTTTGGATATTAAATTTAATTGGCGTTATTTATTAGACGGTGTTGCTGGCGCAACAGATAGTATAATTTGTTTTAATTTTATTAACGAAGGCAAACCTTGTCTTGTTAAATTCCCCAAAGATAAAAATTTTATATATTTAGTGATGCCAATAAGGACTTAGAATTGTTTATAGTTAAAAGTTTTTGGTTGCGGTTATTTAGTTCTTGGTTAAGGTTTAACTAAAACTAATAACTATTAAACCGAAACTAGGAACCATTAACTAATAACTAAATTGAGCGGCCACAGCAAATGGTCTCAAATTAAAAGAAAAAAGGCCTTAACTGACGCCAAAAAGGGCCGGCTGTTTTCTAAATTGTCCAAAATTATAGAACTCGCCGCCAAAAAAGGAGTTGATCCCAAAACAAATTTGGTCTTAAAAAAAGCAGTGGATCAGGCCAAGGTAGAAAATATGCCCGTGGCCAATATTGAGCGGGCGATAAAAAAAGGAAGCGGCGCCGGGGCAGACGGCAGCCAGATGGAAGAAATTATTTATGAGGCCTATGGCCCGGGCGGCGCGGCCCTGTTAATCAAAAGTGTTACTGATAATAAAAATAGAGCCACGGCCGAAATAAAACACATACTTTCCCAACACGGGGCTAATTTATCGGGAGCCGGCAGTGTTAAATGGTTGTTTGCATCGGTGGTTGAAGATGGAGAGATAAAATGGCGACCTAAACAAACAATTAAGCTAAGTTTAGATGACGACGACAAACTCTCGGCTCTACTGTCTGACTTGGACGACCAAGACGATGTTTCGGATGTTTATACCAACGTGGAATAGCAAACTATTGACGAGTTATAGATAATTATGATACAATGTTATAAAGTTAGCCAAATTGGCTAAAAGTCCCTTAAAACCTTAATCTTAAGGAGGTGTGCGATGGATAATCCCATTGCGAACCCCGCAGATTTAGCCGATGCTAAGGCGATCGGCCGCTGGGCCGAGTGCTACCGTCGGTTGCGAGAAGGTGGCTTGTCCGCCGATGATTTTCAGGCACCGATAGACGACCCCGATTTTAGGGCTTGTCTTATTGGTTTCTGGAAGCATCGTGGTGATAATGTTGTCGTCCCAATCCCAAACCTGCTTGTTTCTGATGAAGAGGCGCGGGTTATCACCGTTCTCGGCGAGCGTAAGGTGATTACCACGGCCCAAGCTGTTGTTGCCTGGCCTGGCGCCAGCATTCCAGCAAATGTCCCGATTCGTTATTCCGAGGAGACACTTCAGGAGTGCGCTCGCGAGAATCAAGGAGGGGGTACCGATTGGCGGCTGGTTTACATCCATGGCTTATCTCTGCGAGAACAGAGGAAACAGATCGGTGTCAATCGGGACCACCAACCCTGCTTCTATAACAGCGACTGGTGGCTACAGGAAAAAGAAGATGGGTGGGCTAATTTCAAACCCGAATCCGGCTATTACCTGGTGGACTTCAACGGCCGGTTTGGATTAACCAGCTGGAAGAAGCAGGACAAGAAAATCGCTGAGCTGGGTGATCAATTTGAACGAACCCACGAAACAGTGGTCGCCGAAGCTGTCCTCTCCATCTTCAAAACAACCCAGGAGCGGCTCTTGGAAAACCGGTATCACTGGGGTGTTTCACTCGACTCCGTTGGCCTCCGCGTCCTTGTCGGCCTCTTCGACCGCCGGGGTCTCGTTGTCAGCCGCTACCATCCCGACTGGGACGACTGCGGCCACCTGCGTGTCTGTCTCTTCCGGAAGTTCAACACTTGAATTCTTGAAACCTTGGCTCTTTTTAACATTTAAACCCTTGAACCCTCGAACTTACATTCGAGGGTTTTCTTTTTGTAAATTGGCAGTGAGATGATATACTAAAAACATTATTATGATGAAAGGAGTTTCATTTCCATCCATCCATCCATCCATCCATCCATCCATCGTAATTTTTAGAGGGTGGACTATAATCAATGTTAAACCGTCCCTTTATATCAACTGGCGGGTTTTTTGTTTTGGCGAACCAAAATGTATTTTTAATTTCTTCTGATAGTTTAAAACTATTAGCGTGTGAAAGTACGCCTAAATAAGATTGTAATGATTGTTCAGAAATTCCTTTTCCAACTTTTTTAAGAATGCGTCGTTTGGTTTTTGGTCTTAGTATGCGGTAATGGGGGAATTGTATGTAGCCCAAAAAATCAGTTCCTTGATGAAACTTTTTGAGGATTATTTTCTTAGGGTGAAAATCAAGCTGTAGGTAATTTTTAAGAAAAGAACGGATTTTGTTTAGTTGTTTTTCCAGTAAGTTTACGGAATTGCCAATAAGCACAAAATCATCGGTGTAGCGTAAGTAGTGACGAATCTTTAACTTGTGTTTTACAAATTGATCCAATTCATTTAGATAGACATTGGCAAAAAGTTGGCTGGTCAGATTACCAATGGGCAAGCCGGGGTTAAAACTTTCAATTATTTCGTCTATTAGCCATAAAACATCGATGTCCTTTATTTTTCTTTTGATGATGGCCAAAAGTGTTTGATGGTTAACTGATTTAAAGAATTTTTTGAGGTCGCATTTCAAGGCAAAACATGATTGGGTATTGTTTCTGCTCATTTTTCTTAGGATTTTATTTAAGTTGCGAACTCCTTTATGCGTGCCTTTACCTTTGCGACAAGAATAGGAATCGTAGATGAAAGTAGCTTCAAAGATAGGAGTCAGCGCCAAAAATACAGCATGATGGACGATCCTATCCCTGACCGTAGCTTTATGAATATGCCTTTGTTTGGGGTCGTTGATATAAAAAGAGGTATAAGATTGATGTCGGTATGTTTTATTCTTTAGTTGTTGGTGCAAATTAAAGATATTTTTTTCGAGATTAAACTCAAAAAGTATCACATCTTTTCTTCTGGTCTTGCCTTTTTTGAATTCAGCCCAGGCCCGAAAAAGGTTTTGGGGAGAAATTAAATCAGTAAAGATATTTTTATAGATTTTCATTTATGGAAGAGTTAAACACACCTTTGTTTAAAAAAGTTTATGATTTATACAAAGAATTTTATTTTTGTTTAAGAGATTTTCCCAAGACCGAGCGTTATAGTTTGGGACAGAAATGCAATTTGCTCATCGCCGAACTTTTGGAGCATGTTTTCCAAGTAAATTATGCCCATAAATCAGGAAAATTAGTTTACTTGGAACAAGCCAGCTTAAAACTCAATTTGCTAAGGATATATCTTCGACTGGCCAAGGATATTCGCGTTTTAAAAGATGAAGAATATATTTATTTCCAGACGGAAATTGAAGAAATTGGGCGGATGCTGGGTGGGTGGTCAAGATTTATTAAAGGAAATTAAACAAAATCCTCCGTGTGGAGGATTTTGTCGTAGAGACGGAAGTTCCGGAAGAGACAGACACGCAGGTTGTCGTTGTCGTTCCAGTCGGGATGGTAGTTGTTGACATTGAGACCCTTGCGGTCGAAGTTGCCGACATTGACGCGGTTGCCATCGGAGTCGAGTAATTTGCTTGTTTCCATCCGTAATCACCGAAGAGCTTGAAATTTTAGTTTCTTCTCTCCCGAATTTTATTTGGGAGCAGTTTTAGACATCTCCACCAGAAACAAGCAAGAAGTTCCATCTCCATCTTTTTCGCACGCTATCAAACCCCTTAAGGTTTAATACTCTGGCGAATCTCAAGACGAGATATCCCGCGAGTTTGAGTCGTAGCCCAAACTGCATTAGCAGGATGTTTCTATTGTAGCATATAGCCATTAGACCGAGGGATCGTGTAAAATCAATGCATGATTATTTTAGGCCTGGATCCGGGTACCAACAGGATCGGTTATGGACTTATAAACCAAGGTGGTGGAAAAACCATAGCGCTGGACTATGGTTGTATGGATTTTAAATCGGTCAAAGATAATCCCTTGGCAAATCTTCCTCTGATCCAAAAGGCCATAGCCGCGATCTTAAAAAAATATCGCCCCGATCTGGTAGCCATTGAGAAAATATTTTTTTTTAAAAATAAAAAAACAGTGATCAGCGTCAGCCAAGCCCGTGGTGTGATTTTAGCTGCGGTTATGGAGCAAGGTTTTAAAGTAAAAGAGTTTACTCCTTTAGAAGTAAAACAAGCGGTGTCCGGCTATGGCCGGGCCGACAAGAAAGCGGTTCAAAAGATGGTTAAAATCATTTTAGGCCTGGAAAAAGAACCTAAACCCGATGATGCCGCCGACGCTTTGGCGGTGGCGATCTGTTGCGCCAATACCCGGGATTATACTTTGGCGGAGCCCCATCCAGCCCGGTGGGGATAGATGGGTCTTGACCGGCGGTTACGGCCTGTGTATTCTGATATAAATAAAAATAAAATGACTCTTATATCAATAAAAAATATGAGAAAAAACAATATCCACGACGAAGGTTATGTTTCCGACGACGATGTTAAAATGGACGATTTAGATCCGGAAAAAGAGGAAGAGGAAGAGAATGAAGAGAATGAAGATCTTGACGACGAGGAAGACGGCGAAGACGACTTAGAGTAGATATTATAAAAAACACCCCAAGATTATTTAGGGGTGTTTTTTATTTCTGCGGAATTATTTTTATAAATCTATGCTTACCCACTTTGAGTATTACCGGTTTTGTTACAGCTATGATTTCGTAAGGGTTTTTTATCGTTACACCGTCCACATCAACGGCCCCGCCCGTAATCAATCTTCTGGCTTCGCTTTTTGACATAGTGGGACTGATGCTCGCAACCAATTCTACCAGTTCGTGTTCACCTCTGGTTACTGGTTGCGTCTCGGTGTTCTGGGGAGTTTCTTTTTTGGAAAATGTGTTTATAAAATTTTCTTGGGCGTTTTGGGCGTCCAAAGGCGAATGGAAAAAAGAGACAATTTCATAAGCCAGTTTTAATTTTAAATCCCTGGGGTTCGCGGATTCAGCCATGGACTTTATTTCTTCCAACGGTATTCGGGTTAGCAAGGTAAAGTAATCAATCATCAAATGGTCGGGCAAAGACATTATTTTGCCAAATTGTTCCGGAGCCGGATCGTCCATGGCTATGTAATTGTTTAAACTTTTGCCCATCTTTTGCTTTCCATCCAAACCAGCCAAAATGTTCAGGGCCACAATGTCTTGCGGTTCCTGGCCGTTCTTTTTTTGAAGGTCTCGGCCGAAACCCTCGTTAAAAATTTGATCGGTGCCTATAACTGTAAGATCGCTTGTTAGCATCACCGAATCATAACCTTGCAAGATGGGGTAAATAGTTTCGTGAAGTTGAATGGACTCGCCCCGTTTTTTTCTTTCTTGGAACATATCTCGCTCCAAAACCTGATCTGCGGTAAAATTGGATATGAGTTTAATCAAATCCTCCGCGCCCATGCGGTCGTACCACTCGCCGTTATTTCTGATTTCCAGCCGGTCAACATCGAGTATTTTAGATATTTGATGAATATAATCCTTGGCGGCGAGATCAGTGTCCTGTTTGGACTTTAAGGTTCGGGCTTGTTGCCTTTGGGTGGGGTCGCCAAAACGGCCGGTGAAGCCGCCAACAAGGAAAACGATTTTATGGCCCATATCCTGAAGATCGCGGAGTTTTAGGTAAACCGAAGCGTGCCCCAGATGGAGTTTGCTGCCCGAAGGGTCCACGCCGTGCTTAACCCGCAGCGCCTTGCCGGAAGAGAGTTTTTTTGCCACACTGTCACGGGTTATAACTTCGGCTACCCCCCGTTCCAGAAAATCATTTATTTTTTCGGGCGAAACATCTACTTTAGACATACATCTAACTATATAATACAACAAGCGCGATGCCAATCCGCCGTTTTTACCGGAATAAAGGCCTAAGATTTATTAAGCCAATGCTATGGCTCCTGTTTTTATTTGTAGTTATCGGTTTGGTTGGCGCCTTGGTTGTTTTTGTCGTCTTTGCCAGAAATCTGCCCAATCCTTCCAATTTAGAAGATAGAACCATAACCGAGTCCACCAAAATCTACGACCGCACCGGCAAGATCATTCTTTACGACATCCACGGCGAAGAACGGCGCACCGTAATTCCTTTTAACGAAATCCCTCAAGTTGTAAAGGATTCTACCATTATGGCCGAGGATAAGGATTTTTATAAGCATCACGGCCTGGATTTTAGGGCCATCTTAAGAGCGGTCTGGCTTAATCTGACCAGCGATTCGTTGCAAGGCGGCTCTACCATTACCCAGCAATTTGTTAAAAAATCCATCCTGACCTCGGAAAGAACTTTTACCCGAAAGATAAAAGAAGCCATACTGGCCTTGGAATTGGAAAGGAAATATTCCAAGGATGAGATTCTTAACTTTTATTTAAACCAGATACCATACGGCATCAATGCTTATGGCATAGAAGCCGCGGCCGAAACCTATTTTTCTAAAAAAGCCGAGGACATAACTCTGGCCGAGGCGGCTTTGTTGGCATCTTTGGTCAGGGCGCCCAGTTATTATTCGCCCTACGGGGACCATAAAAAGGAACTTATTGAACGACAGCGTTTGGTTTTAGAAAAAATGGCCGAGGCGGATTATATCTCTCGGGCCGAGGCCGAAAAAGCCAAGTCGCAGCCATTAAACTTTTCTAAAATCCGTTCCAGTATTCAGGCCCCCCACTTTGTTTTTTATGTTAAGGGCTTGCTGGAAGAAAAATATGGCGAGGAATATGTGGAGGGCGCTGGTTTAAGGATTATCACCACCTTGGATTGGGATCTTCAAAATATAGCCGAAGAAGTAGTAGCAGCCGGCGCTGAAAGAAATGACAAAGTGGGAGCGCACAATGCGGCCTTAACCGCTATTGATCCTAAAACAGGTCAGATATTGGCCATGGTGGGTTCGCGGGATTATTTTAAAGACCCTATGCCCGAAGGCTGCGTTCCGGGTTTGAACTGCCAATTTGAAGGCAATGTTAATGTTGTTACCCGTTTGCGCCAGCCCGGTTCCGCCTTCAAGCCCTTTGTTTACGCTACCGCTTTTAAGAAGGGCTACACCGATAAAACAGTTCTTTTTGACATACCCACTCAATTTGACACCGGCTGCAACTCTTTGGGCCAGCCCCAGTCCGAAGGGGTCAAATGCTACTCGCCGCGCAATTTTGATTTTAAGTTCCGCGGGCCGGTAACGGCCCGGCAGTCCTTGGCTAATTCGTTGAATGTGCCGTCGGTCCAGATGTTGTATCTAGCCGGCGTGGATGATTCCATAAACACGGCCGAGGATATGGGTTTGGCCACGCTCAAAGACCGTTCCCGGTTCGGCCTTTCATTGGTCTTGGGCGGCGGCGAGGTTAAGTTGTTAGAACTGGCTTCGGCTTACGGTATTTTTGCCACCGAGGGGGTCAGGCATGCGCCGGTTTCGATATTAAGAATAGAAGATGGCCGTGGCAATGTCCTGGAAGAATTTAAAGACGAGCCCAGCCAGGTCTTGGATTCAGAAATTGTTCGCTTGGTAAGCAATATTCTTTCCGACAACACCGCCCGCGTTCCTGTTTTTGGCGCTCGCAGCCCCTTATTTTTTGAAGGCCGTCCGGTGGCGGCTAAAACCGGCACCACTAACGAATTTAGAGATGGTTGGACTATTGGCTACACCCCGTCCTTGGTGGCCGGCGTTTGGGTTGGCAACAACGACAACTCGCCCATAAAGCAGGAGCCGGGCGTTTATGTGGCCGCGCCCATTTGGCGCGACTTTATGACGCGGGCTTTTGAACAATTAAATTTGTCTCCCGAAAGTTTTACTCCGCCCCAGCCCAAAGAGGTTGCCAAACCGATCCTAAACGGGCAGCATATTATAAACGGCGAAATTCATTCCACGCTTTATTATGTA
>JACPHE010000013.1 GCA_016188765.1 Parcubacteria group bacterium
ACGCTAAAGTAAAACGGGTTATTTATTCGGCTTCGTCTTCGGCTTACGGCGATCAAAAAAAATTTCCGCTCAAAGAAACTTTTCCGGCTAATCCTTTGAGCCCATACGGCCTTCAAAAATATATTGGCGAATTATATTGCGTTTTGTTTTCAGAAATCTACGAACTGGAGACCATATCTTTAAGATATTTTAATGTTTATGGACCGCGGCTGGGCACTACGGGTTCTTATCCTTTGGTTATTGGTAAATTCTTGACCCAAAGAAAAAATAATGAACCCCTGACTATAACCGGTGACGGCAAACAATCGCGGGATTTTACGCATGTTTATGATGTGGTTCGGGCCAATATCTTGGCGGCCGAATTGGCTAAGGTTGGCCAAGGAGAGGTTATAAATATCGGCGGGGGCCATGACCGCAGTGTCAACGAAGTGGCTAAATTGATCGGCGGCCCAACTGTCTTTATCAAACCGCGTTTGGAACCGCGGCGCACTTTGGCCGATATATCTTTGGCGAAAAAGCTTTTAGGTTGGGAACCCGGGGTTAAATTTGAAGGGGGAATCAAAGAATTAAAACGGATTTATTTATCATAATATGCCGGCGCAGTCAAAAAAAATAATCATTTTAGTGGGTGATGTTTTATTATTGTATCTGGCGCTTTTTGCCACGGTTTATTTAAGGTATGGCGATGTGTCTTATTCTGCCAGTTCCAACTACGCCACCTCCGATTTTTTTTACATTCACATTCGCGCTTTCACGCCGCTGATACTTATCTGGATTTTGGTCTTTTACATCCACAATCTCTACGAAATCACTTCGGCTAAAAACTCTTTGGAATTTTACAGCGGTCTCGGCCGTTCGCTCGCCATAAATTTTTTGGCGGCGGTTTTGTTTTTTTATTTTTCCAATTCGCTGGAGGTGGCGCCCAAAACCAATCTTTTTATTTACTTTGGCATTTTCACGATTCTTTTTGTATTGTGGCGGGGGCAGATAAACCGCTTGTTAAAGAAAAATCTTCTGGTCAAAACCGCCGTGGTTTCTTGGGACGAACGGGGAGCGGTTTTGGCCATCAAGCTTAACCAAAACCCGCAGATTGGCTACAAGGTTGATTTTCTAATCGGACCGCGTTCTGCTTTCCAAAATCAAACCAGCCCGCATTTGCCGCAAATCTTGAATCCGCCCCAAAAGGTTGAAATCGCTTCTTTGGTAAATACCCAAGGCGTCAGGGCTTTTATTATAGACGACAAATTTTTGGATCAGGATTCGCTCACCGCCTCGCTTTATAATTTTGTGGGCCAGGTGGAGGTGGCCAATCTTTCCAAATTCAACGAACGGGTTTGGCGCAAAGTGGATCTTAATGGGGTGGATCACATTTGGTTTTTAAACAATTTCGCTTCGGGCCGGCGGGCTTTTTACGAGGTCTCCAAAAGGGTCTTGGACTTTGCGATGTCTTTGGCCTTTTTAATTCCGTCCGTTGCCATAGGTTTTTTGATGGCTGTTTTAATAAAACTGGAAGACGGCGGCCCGGTATTTTATAAGCAGGTTCGGGTGGGACAGCGAGGTCGTGTTTTTACCTTAATCAAGTTTAGAACCATGCGCCCCGATGCCGAGGCCAAAGGTGTTCAATGGACCGAAGAGAACGATCCGCGCATAACCAAAGTGGGCGGGTTTTTGCGCAAGACCCGCCTAGACGAGTTGCCCCAACTTATAAATATCTTAAAAGGAGAAATGTCTTTTGTGGGTCCTCGGGCCGAGCGGCCCGAATTTCATAATCTTTTGGTGAAAGAGATTCCATTTTATGACCGCCGCTATCTGGTTAAGCCGGGTCTGACCGGCTGGGCCCAGATAAACTACACTTACGGTTCTTCGGTGGAAGACACCAAAGAAAAGATATCTTACGATTTTTATTATCTTAAGAACCGTTCTTTTATATTTGATGTCGGGATAATCTTAAAGACCGTAAATATAGTTCTGTCCGGTTTGGGGAGGTAGGCCTTTTTGTTGTATAATTAAGTTAATTAAAAAGGTCGGTTATCTTTTAAAAATCAACATATAAAAATGCATAAAGTCACTTTTATACTTCTTATCATTGGCGGTCTCAACTGGCTGCTGGTCGGCTTATTGGGTTGGGACATCAGCCGCTGGTTAGGCGGTATGGAATCGGCGGTGTCAAGAGTCATCTATATTTTGGTGGGCCTTTCGGCCGTCGTCGAGATTTTTACTCACGGCAAGAGCTGCAAGATGTGCGGCAAAGGCAATAGCGGTATGAATATGTAATTTCAGGTATTATATAAAACTCTCCCGCCATGGCGGGAGAGTTTTATATTGATTTTTTAAATTCTTCTATCAGCGGCGTTGTTTCCGGATTATGGCGGTAATATTCGGCCAAGTACAAAGTAATCCAATCGGCCAGCAATGTAGCCGAAAATATTTTGTGCCAATGGCTTTGGCCCGATAGTTTTGTCGTTTCCACGACCAAGCCCTTTTTGCGGTAAAGATCGGCGGTGGCCAGCATTCTTTTTTGGTTTTGGGGGTGGTCATAGCCGTCTTCCAGAAAAATAAAAGTAAATTTTTGAGAGAGCGTTTCGGTTTCGGGCG
>JACPHE010000012.1 GCA_016188765.1 Parcubacteria group bacterium
AGCGAAGTCAAAAATGCCACAGCCGAATATGAAAAACTGTCTAAAAATATTTTCCTTCATTTAAAAATTGGCCTCTTGCACGGCCGAATGAAAGCTGCTGAAAAAGAAGCGGCGATGCTGGGTTTTAAAAATAAAAAAACCGATGTTTTGGTTTCCACTTCGGTGGTAGAAGTGGGCATAGATATTCCCAATGCCAGTGTGATGATGATAGAAGGCGCCGATAGGTTTGGCCTGTCGCAACTGCACCAGTTTCGCGGCCGGGTCGGCCGTGCCGAACACCAAAGCTACTGTTTTTTATTCACTGAATCAACAACAAAAACGGCGGCCGACCGCTTAAAAATCTTAGCCGAAAGCGAAGACGGCTTTAAGCTGGCCGAAAAGGATTTGCAACTTCGCGGCCCGGGCCAGTTTTTCGGGCGCGAACAATCGGGTCTCCCCGACATCGCCATGGCTTCGCTTAAAGACGCTAAATTGATAGAAGAGGTCCAGCAAGCCGTAAAAATGTTTTTAGAAAAATCAAAGGTAGAAAGCCAACCCTTCTTAAAACAAAAACTTTTAGAGTTCAAACGCGAAATACATTGGGAGTAAAAATCATTATATACACTTCCTTACGATCGTATAATTTTGTATATAATGAAAATTTGATAAACAAAAAACACTCCCGATTTAAAGTCGGGGGTGTTTTTTGTTCTATTATTTTAAGTATTTATTTTTTTATCTTAATGGCCCTCGAGACACTGCCCGCCGATCCGGAACAAGTTATGGTATAAGATATCTCGCCAATATTTGTGTTAATGTTTCTCGTTCCCTCTGTGTCCTTTTTACCTTGACAAACTCTTTCGCCGCCACTGACAGCAACCGTTGGCCGCCAACTAGAAACGCAACTGGTAACATTTAGCGAACTCCATTTGAGGTCATAGCATCCGTTCTCCCCCGGACTTGCCTTGGAATCAAAAAATAAAATTGGCGGGAATGTCTGGGCGATATACGCCTCCGCGTTTGGTTCTGTGCTGGTTAAAAAACCACCCGACTTTTGAAATACGGAATAACCAACACCTGCCGCCACGGCAACGGCTATTAAGAGCAGCCCTTTTAGTATATTAGAGTTTGATTTCATTTTTTATATGGTCTGATAGATTGATAATAATCTAATTATATAAAACAAAATACCTTATATCAAAGAAACTTTTCCACTCCCGACCCCTTCCCTAGATTTTGGGGTTACCCAAAATCCCATATATTTACCCAGCATCAGGCGGGTTTGGGCATCTAAGGCCGGAATAGAACCGAAAACAATGGTGGTAAATGGCACTAAGACCCACTGCAACAACATCCAAACATATTTGCGCCGGCCGTAGCGGGGCGGCTTGGGCGGCAATAGGTTCATAGATATCACCGCCGAAGAAATTAACCCCAGCATGGCCAAGGTCATAATGATGCGGGTAATTCGGGGCAAATTGTACGAGAGTATGGTCAAGTTAAAATCCAACCCACCCAAAAATACCGGCAGCCAACCCATTAAAAAAATTATCAAGGCGTTGGTGGCCCAAGAATAATAACCCTCTATTAAATTAAAGCCGTGCTTTATTTTTTTAATTAACGGTAAATTTTTGTTTTTGGAAAAAGCAAATAAAACATAAACCAAATTCTCCGCGCCCCAAGCCCAGCGGCGCTGCTGTTTGTAAAGCGCGGTCATACTGGTCCAAAAGGTCTTGTCCACCGCGGCATCCATGTAAACCGGCGCGTATAAAGAGACCGTTTCATAATCGCCATTAAAAAAATTGTAGCACTGCCAAAAAATCCGCGAATCCTCGGAAACAATGTTGGTTTGCCAAAAACCAATCTCCACCAAGGTTTTAAAACTCATGGAATGGCTGGAAAATGTAACCTGCCTTTCGGGCCGCTCCTGCTGCATCGTCAGCCAAAACGATGAAGAAAAAGAAACCACCCGCGCCAAGGCCGGCGCTTCCCAAATGTTATTGGTAAAAATCGGCACCGGCTGGAAAGACGCCCTGTGCGGATTGGGATGGGTTAAATATTTAAAAGCAACTAAAGCAAAATATTGATTCCAAACATTGGTATCCACATCAAAAACCGAGGTTATAATTTTTTCGTAAGGCAAATTTAGGGGGTCTATGATTTCTTCTTTAACCCTTTTGACCGCCCAGGTTTCGTTGGAACCCTTGCCCGCCAGTTCCCCTGGGATGTTTTGCGGATGAACAGTGACTAAAAATTTTAAAAATTTTTGGGCGTATTTTTCTTTTAAAATTTGGGCA
>JACPHE010000004.1 GCA_016188765.1 Parcubacteria group bacterium
AAGACCATATCAATCAACTCTGCTGTTTTTTTAATTTCCTTTTCTTTCATGCCCCGGGCCGTAACGCTGGGAGTGCCGATCCGTAGGCCCGACGGCTTAAAGGGTTTATCATCTTGCGGCAAAGAGTTTCTGTTGGCCAAAATACCCACTGCCTCCAGTTTCTTTTCCGCTTCCGAGCCGTCTAATTCGCTTTTGGACAAATCCAACAGCATCAAGTGGTTATCAGTGCCTCCGGTATAGAGTTGGTAACCATACTTAATCAATTCCTCCGATAACGCCGCGGCATTCGCAACCACTTGTTTTTGTTCTTTTTTGTAAGCCGGGGTAAGGGCTTGGGCGAAAGCAATGGCTTTGGCCAAAATTTGGTTGTTGTGCGGCCCGCCTTGCAAAGTTGGAAACACCGCCCGGTTTATTTTATCTATTAGATCTAATTTTGAAATTATCACGGCGCCCCTCGGCCCCCTAAAATTTTTGTGCGTGGTAAACATGGCTACATCGCAATAAGGAAAACAATTGGGATGGTTACCGGTGGCCACCAGACCCGCCACATGGGAAATATCGCACAGAAGATAAGCGCCGACATTTTTGGCAATTTCGGAAAACTTTTTAAAATCAATTTTGCGGGGATAGGCCGTGCTGCCGCAAATGATAACCTTGGGACGGTAAAGTTCGGCTTTCTGGGCCGCATCGGCGTAATCAATAAAACCTTTCTCGGTAACGCCGTACTGAACCGATTTAAAAAATATTCCGGTGGCGCTGACTTTGTGGCCATGGGTCAGATGGCCGCCCGAAGCCAATTTCATGCCCATTAAGGTGTCACCCGGCTGCATCAAGGCCATCAAGATCGCCAAGTTGGCGGGAGAACCAGAATAGGGTTGGACATTGACCGCCCATTTTTTGCCAGAAAGATTAAAAACCTTAAGAGCCAACTGCTGGCATAAAATTTCTATGGCGTCGTAATAAACATTGCCGGGGTAATACCGTTTGCCCGGATAACCCTCGGAATATTTGTTGGTTAAGACCGACCCCGTGGCCGATCTTACCATCTTGGACGCAAAATTTTCGGAGGGAATAAGCGATATGGTTTCTTTTTGCCTAACCTCTTCGGCTCGCCAAAGTTTTTTAAGTTTTTCTAATTCCTTCATTTTATTTGAATGGTTTCTAAAATGCTTAACAGATTTTGTTTATTGGTCGGGTTGATGCGCACTAGGCGAGGGTTGTCGGTAGTCAAATCAATAATGGTAGACGGGTCCGATTCGGGCAAAGAACCGGCGTCAACAATCAAATCGGGCTGAAGTTCTTCTTTGTTAAAGCAGTCCACTATCTCCCGCGGATCCGACAACGGTTTTTCTCCTGAAATGTTAACAGAAGTTGCCGTAACCGGCCCTTCAAAGTCGCGAATCATGCTGTGGCAAAAATAATGATCGGGCAGCCGCAAGGCGATGGAATTTTTGCCGGCCGTAACTAAATATGAAACCATGGGCTTTTTTTTAAGTATAAAGGTAAACGGACCGGGCCAAAAGTTTTTTAATATTCTTTCCCGCGGTTTATCAATTACCGCTATGGCTTTAGCCATAGCCATGGAATTTATTATAACAGGCAATGGTTTTTTATCGGATCGTTTTTTTATGGCAAATATCTTTCTAATGGCCTCGGTATCAAAAACATTTGCCCCCAAGCCATACAAAGTATCGGTAGGATAAACTACTACCCGACCTTTAAGCAGAGCCAACGCCGCTTCTTTAGAAGCCAATTCGGGAGAGAAATTGTTGCGAATATCCAATATTTTCACGAAACAAAGTTGATGAGTTTATCTTTAACGAAAATTATTTTCTTAACGGAATCCAGATATTTTAAAATGTTTTGGTCGGATCGAGCGGTTTTTTCAATCTCTTCTTGGCTCAAACCGACCTTAACCCTTATTACACTTCTAGTTTTTCCATTAACCTGAACCACTAAATCAACTTCGCTTTCTTTTACCAATTTCGAATCGTGTTTAGGCCATTCCGAAACATGGATGGACTCTTTGTTGCCCAAAACCTCTCTCCAAATTTCTTCCGCCATGTGCGGCGCGAAGGGAGCTAAAAGCTTAACAAAAATTTCCAACTCGACTTGACTAATCTCGCGCTGACTTTCTTCCATTTCATTCAATAGAATCATCAGCGCCGAAATCGCAGTGTTATAATTAAGATTTTCAATATCCTCTGTAACTTTCTTAACTGTCTGATGGGTTCTTTTTTCCAAACCCTGATTATCTTTTTGAGATTTTACATTTGAGATTTGAGACAGCTTCCAAACTCTATCTAAGAATCTAGTAACCCCCTTCATCCCCGCATCTCGAAAATCTCCACCTTGGCCAAACGGGCCGATAAACATTAAATACATTCTTAAAGCATCGGCGCCATGCCGGCTTATGTATTCGTCCGGATTGACCACATTGCCCTTGGATTTAGACATCTTGGCGCCGTCTTTGATAAGCAAACCGTGAGCCCTAAACTTGGGAAAAGGTTCTTCAAAATGAACTAACCCGAGATCGTGAAAAACCATAGCTAAAAATCTTACATACAAAAGATGCAGCACCGAATGCTCCGCTCCGCCGATATACATATTCACCGGCAGCCAGTTTTTATTTAAAGGATTAGAGAATGGGTTTGTGATTTGTGATTTGTGATTTGTGATTTTCGCCAAATAGGCGATGTAGTACCAAGCCGAGTCCAAAAAAGTGTCGGAAACATCGGTCTCTCGCCGTGCCTCGCCGCCACATTTGGGACATTCAACTTTGTAGAATTTTTCATCGCTTGCGAGCGGTGATTGATTAGTGCCTGTTGGTTTGAAATCTTTGATGTAAGGCAATTTAACCGGCAAATCCTCCTCCGGCACCGGTTGCCATCCGCATCCGCCAGCCGGCGGACCACAAAAAATCATAGGGATCGGAGGGCCCCAGTAGCGCTGGCGAGATATGAGCCAGTCGCGAAGTTTGTATTTTGTAACTGGTCTGGCTAAATTCTTTTTGACAACATATTTTACTATCTCCCTACGTATATCCTCGGCCTTTCTACCAGCAAATTCGGGTGGTTCAGTTAAATATCCATTGACCATGTCTGTGTAACATTCTTCCAAATCCTCAATCTTCTTCCGGTGTTCTGGGTCTTTAGGAAATAAAACCGGCTTTAATTTAATTCCGTATTTCTTTTCGAAAGCAAAGTCGCGTTCGTCGTGAGCCGAACACTTGACAATACCTGTCCCATATTCCGCAAGAGCATAGCTTGCAACCCAAATAGGAAGGTTGCCATTACCAACAGGGTCAACAGTATAACGACCCGTAAAGATACCTTCTGAATCCTTTTTGTCGTAATGATCCTTTTTCCGTTCTGAAATAATTCTCTTACAAAACACCAGTATCTCTGATTTGTTTGGAACACCGTCAAGAAGTCTTGACAAAAGAGGGTGGTCCGGTGCAATCACAACAAATGTGTCGGCGGTAAACGCCTCGAAATGTGTTGAGAATGTCTCTATAATTAGGTTGGTGTCTTTTACAGGCGATGAGAAAATAAGACCTTCACTCTTTCCTATCCAATTCCTCTGGGCAATCTTTATTCTCTCCGACCAGTCTATTTTTTCTAAATTATTTAAAAGCTTCTCGGCATAGTTTGTGATCTTAAAAAACCACTGCTCTAGTTCTTTTTTTACCACCACCGAGTCGCACCGTTCGCATGTGCCGGCAACAACCTGTTCGTCAGCAAGCACGGTTTTGCAAGAAGGACACCAATTCACCGGCGATTTTTTGCGATACGCCAGTCCTTTTTTAAACATCTGAACAAAAATCCACTGCGTCCATTTGTAGTATTCCGGATCATAGGTCTCCAGCCGCTCGTTCCAGGCAAAACCGTTGCCGATCAGACCTAGTTGGCGATAAAAATTCTTTTGGGAAATTTTGGCTTGGTCGGCGGGGTGCTGGCCGATTTTTAAAGCATAGTTTTCGGAATGGATGCCAAAGCCGTCCAGTCCAATCGGCTCAAAAACATCATGGCCCTGCATCCGTTTAAGACGCCCATAAATATCCGCCCCCGTAAAAGCGTACATATTCCCTACATGCAACCCTTCGGCCGAAGGATACGGAAACATCATGAGGTTGTAGAACGGATTTTTAGCAAACTTAAAACTTGGCTCATAGATTTTCTCGGCGAGCCATTTCCTATGCCATTTTATCTCAACCTTGTTATGGTCGTACTTCATCAAAGCAATGTATTAAAAATAGCGAAAATATAGCTTTTAATCAAGAAAAAATAAAGGCCTGAACTTGGATCAAATTCGGGCTTTTATAGACAAATCTAATAAGTTTCTGTTAATTACTTTTCTGGCGGGAACGGTTATGTGAACGCGCCAATTCATTTTTAAGTTGTTCCCAACTTACATAATTACCCGCCTTAATATTCTTTTCGCCTCGTTTAATTATTTTCAAATCTTCTTTAGTTGGTTTAATTACCTTAACATTCTTTGTTTTCTCCCACATCAAAAATTCCTCGTAAAGCTCGCGGGGAATTGACACAAATCCTTTATTTTTTATAACAGCTTTAGTGGCCATGTTGTAAATATACCGAAATCGGCCTTTTTACACAAGATTAAATTTTAAAAATATTCATGGCATTTTCGGTGGTGTGGTGGGCAATTTCTTCCAAGTCCACGCCCTTTATTTCGGCCAGTTTTTTGGCAATTTCTGGCAAGTACGAGGGCTCATTGCGCTTACCGCGGTGCGGCGCGGGCGTAACATAAGGCGCGTCGGTTTCAAGCATTATGTGATTAAGCGGCACGGTTTTGACTATCTCGTCGTAGTCGCGGGAAAAAGTGACCACTCCGCCAAAAGTAAAATAAAATCCCATATCCAATAACTTGGTAGCGTGCAACACATCCCCGCTAAAAAAATGAATTATGCCCGGCACGGTCTGCAGTTTATGGCGGTTATCCCTTAAAACATTTAACAGGTCGTCAAAGGCCTGGCGGCAGTGGATCATCAGCGGTTTTTTAACTTCTTGGGCCAGTTCTATTTGACTAACAAAAACACCCTCCTGTTTTTTTCTGAATTCGGCCGAGCGATAATAATCCAAACCGCATTCGCCTATGGCTACAACTTTGGGATGCTGGGCTAATTGTTTATAGGCCTCATAATTAAAAACCTCTCCCCGGCTGGTAAATTCCCCGCCTTCTTCGCCCAGTTCTTGTTTATCATGAAATGATTTGTCGGTGTGAATGGGATGCAGGCCCACAGTGGCATAAACGCCTTCGGGATGTTTTTCGGCGAGCGCGATGGCGTCGCGCGAGGTATCAAGTTGAGTGCCCACATTAACCAGCCAAATACCGGCCGCCAAGGATCGCTTAATAACCTCATCAACATCATCTTGATAAGCCGCGAATTGAACATGGGTGTGGGCGTCGATTAACTTTGGTTTCATATATCACTACGAAATTACGAATCGGCACGAACATACGAATGAAGTCATAATCTGATTCGTAGTTTCGTAAGTATTCGTATTTCGCAGTATTCAAAGTCGAGGGAATAAATTCTCGCCTTTTTTAAAATTAACAGAAGAATCACTAAACCAAACCTGCTTTCTTATTTTCTCGCCTGTTTGGGGCAAAAACGGTTCCACTAAATTCAAAATCATTCCCAGCAAATAGCCGCTATTAGCCAAAACCTTTCGGAGTTCTTCCCCGCCTTTAATCTCCCACGGCTTTTTTTCGTTTATGTATCTGTCGGCGAAGGATATCAAACTCCAAACGCTGGCTAAGGCCTCATGCAGTTTCATCTCGCCTAAAGCATGCTCGTACTCCCGATAAAAATCGTTGCAGACCTTTTTAATTTCCAAATCAATGTCGGCGGAAAAATCAAATTTAACCGGATTTATTTTTTCACCAAGCGTAACCGTGCGCGCCACCAAATTACCGAGGCCATTGGCCAAGTCGGCGGTGTAACGGTCTTCAAATTTTTTAACGCTAAAATCACCGTCTTCATGCGAAGCGATTTCCCGCAAAAAATAATACCTAACGGGATCAGTGCCGTATTTCTCAACCAGATCAAACGGGTTAATCACATTACCGAGTGTTTTAGACATTTTTTGACCTTCAACCGTAACGAAACCATGAACAAAGATCGCCTTAGGCAAAAGCAGTTTGGCCGACAACAGCATCCCCGGCCAAATGGCCGCGTGAAATCGTAAAATGTCCTTGCCGATAATATGCAAATCGGCCGGCCACCACTTATTAAATTTAGGATTTCCCCTCGGCCTGAGCTCGGGACGAAGGCGGATTTCGCTCGCCTCTCGCCTCGTCTCCGACGAGTCGGAGCGGGCGCTGTAGCTTTGGCGAAGCGGGGATTTCGGATTTTCTTCTCCATATCCTATGGCTGTAATATAGTTGGATAAAGCGTCGCACCAAACATACATAATTTGATCCGGATCGTTGGGCACTGGCACGCCCCAAGATAAATCTTTTTTCGGTCGTGAAAAACTGATATCTTCCAAACCCGAACGGATAAAAGATAAAATTTCATTTTTGCGCGACTCCGGAATTATTTTCAACTCATCGCTGGCTATTTTTGCTTCTATTTCTTTTTGATATTTTGAGAGCCGAAAAAACCAATTCTCCTGTTCAATTTTTTCGGGTTCTTTTTGGTGGTCGGGACACTTGCCGTCTACCAAGTCCCTTTCGGTTTTAAATGATTCACAACCAACGCAGTAAAGACCCTGATACTTTTTTTTATATAAATCGCCGGCTTCAAAAATCTGCTGCCATAATTTTTGCGCGCCGGGCCAGTGCCTTTTTTGATCGGATGTGCGGATGAAATCGTCCCAAGACAGATTCAAAACATCTTTCAAATTTCTATAACCTTGGGCGGTCTCGTCAACAAATCTTTGAACCTCTTGGCCGGCCGTCTGAGCGGCCCTAAAAATCTTGAGTCCGTGTTCGTCGGTGCCGGTTAAAAAGAAAACTTCATCACCCTTGACGCGATGATAGCGCGCCAAAACATCGGCTTGAATTTTTTCCAAAGCGTGGCCGATGTGGGGCGGACCGTTAACATAATCAATGGCGGTAGTTATGTAGAATTTATTCGCCATAATTCAATGCTAACACGAACTCTCCCCTGATTTCATCTTTGGAAATTTTTGAAACAATTTGATTGATTTCCACGGCCGAACCGCGCCAAATTTGCTCGTGAACCTTGGTAAGCTCCTTGGCCAAAACCATTTCCCGCAAGGGACTGACCTTCGCTAAAGATTCAAGGGTTTTTAAAATACGATGAGTTGATTCAAACAAGATTATCGGCCTTGTTTCCATGCCTATTTTATCAAAAAATTTATTGCGGCCTTTTTTAGACGGCGGAAAACCCAAGAAAATAAATTCGCTCAAAGAAAAATGGGTAATACTGATTAAAGCCGTAAGCGAACTCGAGCCCGGCACGGGAATAACGGCAGTATTTGATCCAAGATTTTCTATAACGGATTTTATTAAAGCATGGCCTGGATCGGATAAATTAGGCGTGCCGGCATCCGAGACCAAAACCAGATTTTTGCCTTCTTTAAGCAATTTTATCAATTGACTGATTTTATGATCAGGTGAATGTTCAAAAAAAGAAATTACCGGTTTGGAAATCTGATAATGATTGAGCAGTTTTTTGGCGACGCGGGTATCTTCGGCCAAGATAAAATCGGCCTCTTTCAAAATTTCGAGACCCCGCAAAGTAATGTCTTTTAAATTACCAATCGGCGTAGCCAGAACAAATAATTTACCCATAATCGCGATACTAATATACTAATTCGTGCGAATAATACGAATAAGATATTCGAATGAATTTATTTGTAGATTCGCATGTCCCGATTCCGCAATGCGGAATCGAGGATCCTCGACTCCTTTATTATTATTTATATTGAGAAGTCGGGACATTCGTAGATTAGCATCGCATTACTCCTCATGATGATGCCCAAAGTCCTTAACCAGTTCCACTAAAATCACCGCCATAGGCACTGAAAGCACTATGCCCGGCAAGCCAAAAAGTTCCGCGCCCACCAACACCGCGATTATAACCACCACTGGATTAAGCCCGATGGCCCGACTCATCACATTGGGCACAATCACATGATTTTCTAACTGGTGCACCACGGTATAGACGAGGATGATCCACAAAGCCACCACGGGCGATTTTAACAAACCAAACATAACCGCGGGTATGGCCGCCAAAATCGGGCCGAAGATCGGGATAATTTCCAACATGGCCGCGGTCAGAGCCAGTAAAACCCTGTGCTGCACACCAAATATAGCTAGGCCAATATAAACCAACACGCCCACCACCAAACTTAAAACAATCTGGGCCTGCAGCCAGCGGCCGAGTTTGTGCTGGGCTCTGGCCCACAGACCCAGCACATAGGGTTGGTGTTCTTTAGGTGTGATCGCCCGCAAAAACAAACTAATGCCATGCTCCTGCGCCGAAAGGTAAAATGAAATTACAATAACAAATACAGATGAAACCACGCCGCCGAAAATTTTACTAGTGGCACCAAAAATATTTCCAGACAGATGCGCCAGATAAGCGCTTAGTTCCAATAAACCGTCCTGAACCGTGTTGATAAGCTCTTCATATTGGGGAGCGGTGTCGCGTACGGCCTTAAAAAATGAGTTGATCTTATCAAAATAGACCGGGGCCGTCAGTGAGAGGTTGTCCAATTCGCCCGAAAGCGGCGAGATGATAAAATACAGAACCGTGCCCAAGATTAAGAAAGCCAAAAAATAAATCCCAAATACCGCCAAGGTC
>JACPHE010000014.1 GCA_016188765.1 Parcubacteria group bacterium
AATCCCGGCTTTGTTTTAGTAGCCGAAATCACTGAAGAGGGCGAGCTTACCGGGAGTGCCATGGAGGTTGAAGTTGAAGAGGGCGATCGGCTTTGGGAGGTCGGGTACCATGTAACATATGGGACATGGAAGGCCTTTGAGGATGACCTTCGTGCCCAGGAAATTTGGAAACTCGAGGAGGTGATTTAGATGGCATTATCCAGGAATGCGACTCCAGAGAAGGTTCGGGAATACAAGCGGCTTCGGATGATCGCGTGGGTGTGGATTGGTATGGATATCATGGTGGGGATTCTGGGCGCAGTGGTGCACTTCGAATATCACTCACCGATTTCCATCCCGATAACATTGGCCGCGCTGGTGGGTCTGGTGGTCACTGGCGTCTGGGCCAACAACCGTGGAGTTCTGAATTGATCCACAATCGGAGGGCTTCTCAAAACAACGAGAGCCCTCTTTTTATTGTTTGTCTGCGAGCTGGGGCGAGCAGGTATAAACAATAACCCCTCCGAAGCTCCGACTTTGTCCCGCGAAGCCCAAAAGGCGAAGTGGGAAGGAGCGAAGGAGGGTAATCTTGATGTATAATTAGATCAATCTTTGGCTATAATGAAAAAAGATTTTAAAAAGTGGCATAAAGTAAAACAATATATCCATAATGCTGGTGGACGACTGTTTTATCATGAAAGGGAAATTTGGTGGTGTTCTATTGGATCTAATGTTGGATTTGAGCAGGATGGTAAAGGTGAAAATTTTTCTAGGCCGGTTCTTATAATTAAAGGATTTAGTAAGGAAGTTTTTCTTTGTATTCCCTTAACAACAAAACTGAAAGAAGGAAAATATTACCATGAGGTAAACCTGAAAGATGGAATCAAACGAAAAGTGATTTTATCTCAAATAAGATTGGTTGACGCCAAGCGTTTGGTGGATAAAGTAGCGGTTCTTGATACAGAACAATTTAATAAAATAAAACAGGCGATCATCCGTTTAATTGGATAATCGCCCATTTTTCCTCCCCGCAAAGCGGGGCAAGGCCGAAGCCATTTGTAGTTTAAGTATAGCAAGCTATAAAAACCTGTCAACCCCGCCCTTGGGAACCCAAGGGCGGGGTTAATGGTGGTATAATTATATCCATGAGCTCGGTTTTGAATAAAATTGTGGATTTGGCCCGGCTGATCAATGCCGAAATTGATGTTCTGTTGGCCGGAGCGCAAAAAACGGATACATTGTTTATAGCCGGGTTTATTGTGGCCGCGATTTTAATGGCGCTGATATTAAAACGGCGCAAGATTATTTTGTTGTCGGTGGCTATTTATGTGGTTACGGTGGTTACGGCTTTGTATCAGGCCCTGCCATTTGATTGGGGCATGGAGTTTGGCAACAATATTTGGATATTTATAGGCGCGGTGCTGGCTGTTTTCCTGTTATTAAAATCAACCATTGCTTCCGGTATTTACGGCGGGGCGGGGGGCGATTATGCCGGCCGGATCAAACTATTTTTACTTTCGGTTATTACCTTGGGTTTTTTGGTTTCGAGCGCTCTTAATTTTGTGGCCGATGTGGAAGTTCTTTCTCGCATTGACTTGGTGCGCAGGATTTTTTCGGGCGATTTTTCGCGCGGCCTCTGGGCCGCCCTGCCGCTTTTAGGGTTTTTATTTTTGCGTAAATAGAACTTTTTAAAATTTATACGGTGAGAGTACGATCGTGTTCTCACCGTATGTCAGTCCGCCCTGCAGGAGTCGAACCTGCGACCATCTCCTTAAAAGGGAGCTGCTCTACCAACTGAGCTAAGGGCGGTTTTTATTGTGAAAATAATAACAGAAAACAAGATTAAAATCAAAGTTTTGCTATTTAATTTTATATGATAGAATCATTTGATTGTTATGTATCTTTTCTATCTGTTCACAGCCATAATTTTAGGGTTGGTTTGGGCTTATTTTTTTAATCTTAAGAAAAAAAAGAGAGGCCGTTAATCAATATGACCAAAAAATCAGCCGGTTTATTTATCTTTATCTTGCTTGTGGCCGTTACGGCTTTTTACGGCGGTTTTTATTACGGCAAAAGCCAAGTGCCTTCAATTTACGCCGTGGAGGGTTTGGGTAACAAATCGTTGGGCCAGCCCGATAATGTGGACTTTAGTTTGTTTTGGGACGCCTGGAAAACGGTTCAAGAAAAATATGTGGATCGAGCCGAGTTAAATAAAAAAGAAATGGTTTACGGCGCCATTGACGGCTTGGTCAGGTCGTTAAAAGACCCCTACACGGTTTTCTTTAAGCCGGTGGAATCCAAGCAATTTTTGGATGATGTTTCCGGTTCTTTTAGCGGCATTGGCGCCGAAATCGGCATTCGCAAGGATGTGCTTACTGTTATTGCCCCATTGGAGGATTCTCCGGCTCAAAAAGCCGGCCTTAAGGCGGGGGACAGGATTTTAAAAATTAACGATACCATCACCGCCGATTTAAAGATCAACGAAGCCGTGGCTATAATCCGCGGGCCCAAAGGCACTTCGGTTAAGCTAACCGTCAGCCGCCCCGAAGTCGATGAAGTTAAAGAGATAAGCATTGTCCGGGACGATATTAAAATTCCCACGGTGAAATGGGAACTGAAAAATAATAAGGTGGCCTATGTGCAGTTGTTTAACTTTGGCCAGACGGCGCCCTCGGAATTTAGAAAAACGATGCTGGAGGTCTTGCGCGGACCAGCCGACAGGATTATTCTTGATTTAAGAAACAATCCCGGAGGTTATTTGGAAGTTTCGCAGGATATCGCCGGTTGGTTTTTAAATCCGGATAGCGTGGTGGCTATTGAGGATTTTGGCAACGGCGATGGCAAAAAAGAATATCGTTCGTCTGGCAACGGGGTTTTAAAAAATATGCCGATAGTGGTGCTGATAAACGAGGGCTCGGCCTCGGCTTCCGAGATATTGGCCGGAGCCTTAAAAGACAACAGAAAGATAAAACTCGTGGGCGGCAAAAGTTTCGGTAAAGGTTCGGTTCAGGAGCTTACCAATCTGCGGGAAGGCACCAGTTTAAAGGTAACTATAGCCAAATGGCTGACGCCTTCCGGAAAATCAATAGCCAATGAGGGCTTGGAGCCGGATGTTAAGGTGGAAGTTACCAAGGAAGATATAGAAAACCTTAAAGATCCGCAGTTGGATAAAGCTATCGAAATAGTTTCAGGTTTGTAGTTTATGGTTCAAGTTTTGTTTAGTTTTTGGTTTAAGTTAAACTAAAACTACAGACCAAAAACTATAACTTAAAACTTTAAACTTAGAACTAAAATGAAGGTAGTTTTGTTGTTAGATGTTCCTAAGTTGGGACGAAAATCAGAGGTTAAAAATGTATCGCCTGGATACGCCAAGAATTTTCTTTTTCCCAAGGGCCTGGCTATGGTGTTGACTTCGGCTGTGGCGGCTGATTTGGAAATGCAGGACGAAGCCAAAAAGAAACAGGCCGAAAAGGAATTGGTTGAAACAGAAGCATTGGCCCAAAAACTGGATGGCTTGGAAGTTGAAATCGCCGTGAAGGTTTCTAATGGCGGCGCGGTTTATGCCGGCGTGTCAGCTCAAAAGATAGCCGAGACGCTAAACAAGTTAGGTTTTAAAGTTGCCAAAAATAAAATAAAAATAAAATCACCCATCAAAAAGACAGGCGACTATATGGTTACCGTAGTCCTGCCCCATGGGTTGGAGGCCGAAGTAAAAATTACGGTTGTGGCCGAAAATTAAACTGACCTCCTCCCCGCACTCTGTGCGGGGTTTCCTTTTGGGTTCATGAGAATCCTAATCTGGGTTGTGTAGGCAGGTCTCGTTTGTTTTGATACTCAATATACCGACTGATCAACTTCTCGTTTAGTCCGATGGTGGAGGAG
>JACPHE010000001.1 GCA_016188765.1 Parcubacteria group bacterium
TGGGAGCCGCAACAGTCGTGGTTGGAGCCGGAGCGGCCGCGGTTGTGGTCGTAGTAGTTGGAGTAGTAGCTGTACTTGTAGTAGTGGTGGTAGTTGTAGTTGAAGTCGGAGAAGCGGATGAGGTTGTAGAAGTTGTTGATGACGAGGAAGCCCCACGGCCGCCTCCAGATGTGGAGGCCTGGCAAATTGTGGTGCTGGGACTTACAGACACTGTCTCTGTTGTTTGACCAGCGGCTAAAGCAATACCCAACTTTGAAGATGAGCTACCACAGGTTTCCTCGGTAGTGGCATTGCTTTTGGTGTAAGAAAAAGTATATCTGTCGGCTGAAGTAAGATCTATGGATGAACCACCTGCCAGAGCTATGCTCAATGTAGCATTTTGAACAGTCACACTCTCTACAGTGCCATTAGTAACAGTAAGATCAAGCGTGGTTCCGCCCACAGTCAATCGAAGAGTTGTTCCCGTAGTCAAAGTAACTTCATTAAAAGCAGCTAACACCACCGCCGGCAGGAACAAGCTCACAATAATCAACAAACTAAGTTGTTTCATATAAGGAATAAATAAATTTTAATAAGAGCTTGTATTACTTCGGGCAAGGAACAATCTGGGCGCTAAGCAGAGCGGCCACACCAGAATTGGCACCGGAACCACCCATAGTAAGACCGTTGGTATTAGCCATAATAGAAACACACCTGGTGCCATTAGCCGATTTCATTATTATCTCACCACCACCAGTTTCCCCTGTAATATAAAGGGTTCCGGTAGCGCCGGCGGCATTGCCCACGCCACTTATAGTTAAGGCTGGGTCGGGATTAGAAGTCCTACCCATAACACCCGCATTGGGAACCGATGTGGTGCCCATGGCCATTCTACCGGAATTACCGTCTACTGCTGTTGTGGTAGCAAAAGTTATACCAAATCTTAAGGTTGATGTAGCTGTGGTTGAGGTGGCATTGAAGAATGACGCTGTTAGTCCTCCATCAAATAATGCGTTACCTACGACACTAAAATCCGCGCCTGGTGTAGTCGTGCCAAAACCAGAAGCCATACTAGTGGAAGTAGCCACCAAAGAACTCGTCCAAACAAAACCATCAACAATTACATTGCCTTCCACAGCAAAATCCACTCCTGGAGAACTTGTGCCGATTCCAGAATGCTGGCTAGTAGATGTGGCTATAAATGCACTAGACCAGACAAAATCTTCGACAATTGCCGCGCCGCTAACACCCAGAGCCGCACCGGGAGTTGATGTCCCACTACCAACACCTCTATTGCTTATGGTAATAGTAGCGCCGTAGGCCACCACCGCCACCATAAAGACCGACAATAAAACAGAAACAGCCAAAGAAAAAAATTGCTGTTTACTTAAAATGGTTCTCATAATATCGCTTTTTTGCCCCACTGTGTTTTCGCGAACACGAAACACTGTCGGGTGCTATTAGGTTATAAGTTGCTTATGGCAAAATTATACCATGGCATCACAAAGATATATAAAAATAAGTTATCCACACCGGATAACTTATAAAAACCCAAGATTATTCAAAACTATTAACGACCAAAGCGGCCTTCTTGGATTTGTTTGATAAAGGCCTCACCTTGCGCTTTAAACTGGGGCGTAAATTCAATGGCTTTTTCCAATTCGGCAATGGCTTTTTGATTCTGGCCCAGCCGCGCGTAGGCCGAAGCCAGACCAACCCTATACTGAAGATTGGCAGGATTTTGGGCCACTATTTTCTCCCAAACCAAAATCAATTTTTTAAAATCGCCTATAGCCGCATAAGCATTGACATATTTAAGTTCGGGCACTATTTCTGACCCAAAATGTTTTTTTAACAAACCCTCCCCTAATTCGGGCCGGCCGGAAAATATGGCCAGCATGGCATAGTTATGAATCGCGTCCGGATAATCCGGAGCTAACTCGTAGGCCTGTCTGGCTGTATCCAAAGCTAGACCTTCTTCACCCGCTCTAAAATATGACTCGGCCAAAATAAAATAAAATTGCTGTCTTTGCGAAGATACCGCCAAACCTTCTTGAGCCGTTAAAATCGCATTGGCATGGTCGCCGGCTGTGCCGTAAAGAGTGGACAAAAATGCTTTGGCGCGAACATCATAAGGAAAAATTTCCTCTTGCAGTTTCATCTGCTCCAAGGCAAATTTACTGATTTTCTCTTTATCATCATCCGGGGTGGCCGGATCTTGATTGACCCTTTCCGAATATTGCGCCAGCTGTTCTCTAATTTCTGCGGTACCAAAAGTGTTTAATTTAACACCATCCGCCAAGGCCTTAATTCCAAGGGATATGTCCCGAACGCGACTACCATCCCGCGAATAAGTTAAAAGTCCTAAGGCCTCAATAATGCTTTGCGAGGCCAAGATTGGTTTAACATTGAAAGAGTAAACTGAAAACAAAACCAAGAGGAAAACAAAGCCCGTAATAATAGATTTGGGCACAAGCGGCACGGGTTTAATCTCGTTGGGAGCGCTATTAGAAATAACTACTGCGCCGCGCGCGGAGGTCCAATACCAATGCAGATAAGCCGCTACCGCGAAAAAAATAATGTAACTGGTGAAGTTATCAAAAACAAAGATATTATTAATAAAATAGGCAACCAACAAGCCACTAAAAACAGCAATGAGGGTAGGAGGGTGTTTCTGTTTTAATAACTTAAATAAAATTATAAATAATGCGGCAAAAATACTTAAATAAGCCGCAAGACCGACAATACCAGTAGCGGTCAGCCAGTCAAAAAAAACATTATGGGCCCGGTCAAACCAGGGTTCTTGTTTCCAAAGCCGAGCATCATAATATTTGGAAAATAAATAGACAAAGTTCTCCGGCCCCCAACCCAATACTGGCCGTTCTTGCCAGGCCTGATAAGCTATACTCCAAATAATAAAGCGGGATTGGGTGGTGGTCTCTTCAAAAGAAATTCCGGCAAATCTGGTGAGCACATCGCTGTTTTTAACAAAAGAAGAGTCCTTAACAAAAACAAATAATATCGGTATGACTACAGCCACGGCCAAAACAGCCAGGGATAATTTCCTAACTAATCCACTGGACCGAAGAGAACTCACCGCTCCCAAGACCATCATACCGGCTAAGAAACCCAACATGGCGCCGCGTGTGGCGGTTTTATAGACGATGAAGAGCTCAAACAAAATCAAAAGAGCTAAACCGGCCCGCAACCAGATATTTTTGGCCTTGAATAAGAAAAATAGAGCCAGAAAAATATGGAAAACCAAATAAATTGCGAGATAAGTGGCATTACCCATGGTGCCGTCTATACGATCATCGCCTTGATGAACATCTAATCTACCCGCAAGTTGCAACAGTGAATAAAAACTCATCAATACACTGGCTACTAAAGATGTGCCAAAAAACCTAGACCAGTCGGTTTTTTCTTTAAAAACGCTGGCCAACATAAGAAAATATATAAAATAGTGCCAGTGGCCCCAAAAACCTTCCATCCGTTCAAAATTGGACCAAAAACTTCGCACCGGCGATAAACTGAAAATGGTAGACAAAAAGAGAATTAATATAAAAGCCGTTACCGCATAAATAATCAAGGACGCTTTGGGACGATACTTCGGATCGGTCAGTATCAGCCAGATCCAAAATACGAATAGGATTTCTATAATAATTCTAAAAATAAAATTGCGTCCGGTTATAAATGGAAAATAAAGGGACTTAGTAACAATCAGATGTAAAATAGGGACAAGCAGTAAACCAATTTTTATAACCCAACTTACAGAACTTCTATTTGGCATACTCAATAAAAATAAAAAAAAAATATGCTAGCGACAACAATTCATCTTATAATTCCCCCATCGCCCTTTCGGCCAAAAGCCAATCTTTGGGGCTATCTATGTTGACGCTGTATTTTTCCGCCATGGGATAAATCGCCACTCTTTCTCCATAAAAACTGGGTCTTTCCATGTCGGAAAGCAAACCTGTTTTAAAAATATATAAAACTCCATTGTTGGCATAGGTCTTTTTAGGAAAATTCTGGCGGCGGGGTATGCGATTGCGAATTTGGTCTCCAATAAAAAGCTTGCCCAACCCGTTCTCGTCGGCCACCACCGCCCAGTAGGGACTGTAATGGCCCGGAATCTCGGTAACACTGATTACGGAATCGGCCTTATTTTTTATAAGAAGTTCCAAGGCCTCTTTAAGGTGCCGGGCTTGTCGCAAAGGCGCAGTCGGCTGGAGAATTGCCACCAAATCCGGCTGATAATTTTCATTTTCTTTCAACCAAGAAACCGCGTGCTGCATCACCGGCAAATGGGGCGTGCCATCTTGAGCCAGTTCCGCCGGCCGTATGAACGGCACTTCCACTCCATACTTTTTAGCCACTTCGGCGATTTCGGCATCATCGGTGCTTAAAATTATCCGGTCAAATATGCCGGATTCCTGCGCGGCCTTGATGGTATAGGCAATTAAGGGCTGGCCGCATAAGTCCTTGATGTTTTTGCGCGGAATGCCTTTTGACCCGCCCCGCGCGGTTATGACGCCTAAAAGATTGCCAGTAAAATTGTATTTTGAATTAGGAAATGATAGATTCATAAATTCATTTCTGTCTGCCGCCTAAATAAACCTCTCTCAACAGGCAATGCAGAAACACTATTCCTGTCTTTAGAGATGTGGCTTTCGTTTTGCCGTAGATACGCTGGCCTTCCCTGGTCGGAAATTCAACGATTTTTAGGCCATTCTTCATGGCCCGAATCGTGTTTTGATACTCTATGGTATAACCCATGGCATCCTGACCCAGTTTATTTACTAAACCGCGCCTGATAGCCCTGTAACCGTTAATAGAGTCCGTTATATAAACCTTGGTCTTGTTCCACAAAATATTAGCCGCCCAGTTAAAAAAATTATTGACCCATTTTCTAGGCCTCCACAACGAAATATCTTCTTCGTTAAACGCACCCTTCATCATCCTTGAAGCTATGACGATATCCATCCCCTCTTCTAAAAAATGCCTGAACTTGGGAAAATCGGAAGGATCTTCGTTGCCATCCGGACTAAAATAAACAATCGCATCGGCATCCGTAGATTTCTCTGCCAAACGGAAAGCTTCTCCACGGCCGCGGCTAGGTTGAGCGACAATTCTTATGCCGTAATTCCTGTAAACATCTAGAGTGCCGTCAATAGATCCCCCATCCACGGCAAACACTTCGTCGAACGACGAAAAATCTAAGCTGGGAATCATCAGACGCACACACCCAACCTCATTATAAGTTAAAAGACACAGGGCTATTTTCATATAAGCTCAACTAAGAGTAAGCCGTCCGGCGGATAATTCATTTTTAAACCACCCTATTGTTTTTTTTAATCCATCTTCTAATTTGACCTCCGCAGAAAAACCCATACTGGCCCTAGCCAGGGAAGTATCGCAACTGCGGCGCTGTTGGCCAATTGGTTTATTTAAATTCCATTTGATTTTAATTTCCTTGCCACATAAACGCACTATTATATTCACCAGATCTCTCATGCTAACTTCATGGTCGGAACCTATGTTAACTGCCTGACCAACAGGACCTTTCTCGGCTACCGAAAGGAGGCCTCTAGCAAAATCGTCTACATATATAAAAGAGCGGGTAGCTGTTCCATCCCCCCAAACCTCTATCTCCGCATCGGCGGAAAATACCTTGCGTATCAAAGCTGGTATAACATGCGAGGTGGACAAATCAAAATCATCCCGTGGACCATAACCATTAAATGGCCTAGCGATCCTTACATCCATACCGAATTCCTCAACATATTTCATGCCTAAATATTCTTGCATCCGTTTGGCCATACCATAACCCTCATTAGTAACCTGCGGGAAACCCTTGAAACCCTCTGATTCACTTGTGGGATGAGCGACATCAGCTGGATAGACACAAGCGCTGGAACAAACTAAAAACCTGCTCACATGAGCCTGTCGGGCCGCTTCTATGACCTTCATAAACGGCCTAAGATTGTCCTGAAAAATAGAGGCCTGTCTGACGCTGGAAAATTGCACCCCACCTATGGAAGCCGCTAAATGCATAACCATATCAACTCCTTTAAAATTAAATTTCAAGGTTTCGAGATCTTCAAGATCCATGGGGATAATTTCTATGTCATTGGAAACTGAAACCAAATTCTTGGGTATACCGACGGCGTTTAATCTAATGGGCACTATAACCCTAGCACCTTTTTCTAATAACTGACTGACCAGATGAGACCCTACAAACCCGGCCCCACCAGTGACCAAAACCTTTTTATCGTAATAAAAATTGCTGGTTTGATTCATATTTTAAGATTATATTCGCTTAAATCATATTCTAACATTAGCCTAACCAATTTTTTAAACCTCACTTTTGGTTTCCATTTCAAAATTCTTTTGGCTTTTTTATAATCTCCTATCAGAACAGGAGTTTCCGAAGGCCGGTAATAACGTGGATCTATCTCCACATATTTTTTCCAATCCAAGCCCACAATACCAAAGGCCGCCTCAACAAATTCCTTGACCGTGTGCGCTTCGCCGGTGGCAATGACAAAATCATCGGGTTTGTTTTGTTGTAATATCAACCACATGGCTTCAACATATTCCGGGGCATAGCCCCAATCGCGCACCGCCCCTAGATTCCCCAAATAAAGTTTTTTCTCCAAACCAGCTTTAATTCTAGCAACCGTGTGGGTTATTTTTTTGGTAACAAAATTTTCTCCCCGCCTAGGTGACTCATGATTAAATAAAATACCGTTAGCGGCAAACATACCGTAGGCCTCGCGGTAATTCTTTGTTATCCAATAAGCAAACACTTTGGCGCAAGCATAAGGACTGCGTGGATGAAATAGAGTAACTTCGCTTTGGGGCGGCTTAGCCAAACCAAACATTTCTGATGACGAGGCCTGATAAAATTTGGTTTTAATACCCGTCTCGCGTATGGCATCCAAAATACGCAATGACCCCAAACCAACCACATCGGCCGTATATTCAGGAATATCAAAACTTACCCGTACATGACTTTGCGCACCCAAATTATACACTTCGTCCGGCCGGATTGTCTTTAACAAACGATTAAGGGCAGAGCTATCAGTAAGATCACCATAATGGAGACAGAAACGACTTTTAGGGTCGTGTAAATTGAGAGGAATATGAGCTATTCTATCAGTATTAAACGAACTAGAACGACGCATGATTCCATGAACCTCATAGCCCTTGGCCAATAAAAGATCGGCCAAATAAGATCCATCCTGACCAGTAATTCCCGTAATAAATGCTTTTTTCATAGTGACAACATAAATCTATCGACGCATTTCATAAATACCCACTAATGGATTTTTATAAACTAATCTTAAGTTATTGTATCTGGTGAAATCAACTTTATTTATCTGCTCTTCTAACGGCCCCATATAAACATAATCAACATCAATACCATGTCTATTAGGCAAAATCTTACCGTAACGCTCTGACATTTTTTCAATTATCTCGCGCCTTTTTTCATAAACTGGACCCATATAAGAAGCATCGGTAAAACTTTTGAAAGACCCAAAACGACTATTAACATAATTCCCGTATAAATCTCCAAAACTATCGTTGAGATTGCTTCCTTTATCTGGAAAACACTCATATTCATAACAATTTGACTCCAATTCGCCTCCCAGGCGACGACTAAAAATATCACCCGGCACACCAAAAAATCTATGACTCTGGAGGTATCTCTCTTCCATCTCCTCCATACTTAGCATAGTTATGAATGCTGTAGGTAAAAATGGCCTCAAGGAGGTATGAGTAGTTAAATAAAACGATGTCATAGTTGAAGGAGACAAAACACTGGGTTCGCCCTTAAGGTTGATATTGGCCCAGCGCCACGATTCCGTTACCTCATTGGGAAATTCATAATAATCTGCGATATGTGTTTGAATACAGCAATCTATTAAAAAAATATTGTTAATCTTCTTAGCTACTACAAACAATGACAAAACCGCCAACACAACAGTTGAAGTTTTGGCCAGGTATCTCCGTTTTGATCCAAATATTTTTATAACACTATAAACCATGTTGAAAATTATTATAAATAATACAGGGGAAATAGATCTCCTAAAAAAGTGGGGTACGGGCAGGTAACCTACGACCAACTGTATATTCCATACCAAAAACATCCCGCCGATTAGAACTAAAAACAAAATACACTTCTTATTGTCATGTTTCCAATAAATCCAGTAAACCAATCCGGCCATTAAAAAATAGACCAAATAATCTGGTATATTGGCTCTAACCAAACCTGCTGTGCGACCGTATATTGGCTCTAACCAAACCTGCTGTGCGACCATAAGCCACGCCAGCCCTAAAAATAAAATCTTGAGCAGTATCCAATCGGATAAAACTTAAATAATTAACAAAATATGGAATTAACACCGCGAAGAAAACCAATACCAGCACGCAATAGTACTTGATCCTAATTTTATCTAACCTTCCCCAAAACAGAACATAAAAAAATAGAGAGAACACCGCTATAGACCAGTAAACCCAATGGTGAAAATAGGTATAAGACAATAAACCCGACAAAAGCCCAGATAAAATAGCGCTGACCATGGTGGGTCTTCTCCAAAAAATAAAGAATGCCAATATCGCGGCTATATACACAGGATAAGTTAACAGAGGTTCATCTATTCTGGCTAAATACAATTGATCAAACTGGGTCCGAACCATGGGGAAAAAACCATTGATGAAAAAGGCCTGAAACTCCGACCAACCTTGCCATTTGTAAAATGGCAATCTTAATGGAATCGAGGTCAAAACAGCTGTCAAAGAAAAGAATAAAGACCACACGCGAGAATTAAACAAAATACGACCCAAAATATAGAAAAGGGCAAAGATAACGCCGATGAATAAAAACTGAGCTCCCAAATAAGCATAATCTATATTACCCTCAAACAGAAAAACGAAAGCGGCAAATAATGTTGTGGGTAAAAGATTTTGAATAGTCAGCCCCTTGTTAGAATCATAAAGTTCGGCGGGTGGATAGTGACCATCATAAACCTCTCTAGCTCGAGGTAGGTAAACATGCATGGAATCCCGATAGGTTTTGTACTGGGTTAAAACAAACTCATGCCCCGAATCAATAAAATTTTTTCGTATCATCACGGGCGGGCCAACATATAACCAGCCCACCAAAAGTGAGCTTAAAAAAATAAGGATTAATTCAGAAATAGATATTTTAGGCATTTGTTACACAACTGTTATACAACCGAGTTAATTAGTCATAATATCATGAAATAATTTTTGTATATCCGGTGCTGTACCTGCAAGTAAATCAGCGATTTTCTGCCCGGTTTGGCCGACACCAAAAAACGAAGATCTGTTATAATGTCCTCTTTTACATTGGCTAATTAAAGCTTCCTTTATTTCTCCAATATCGGTACCGTCACACTCTAGAACATTTTCGGCCCGCTCCCTATTTTTTTGCCTTGACCCTAGCAAAACCACCGGCGTGCCGAAGTAGGCCCCTTCGCGGATAAAACTGGAGGAATTGCCTATGGCACAGGCAGCATTTTTTAGATATTTATAAAAATCATCCGGATGCAAATTTTTGGTAAAAAAAACATCCATTGGTTTTTCACCGTCCAACCACTCTTTTATAACCCTACCCAAAACATCGGAACCGGCATCAATGTTAGAACCCAAAATTATTTTCGGTATCGGCATTTCTTTTATAGCACATATGAGATTTTCGGCCATCTTAATGTTTTCTTCTTTTGAATTAGTAGCCACCGGATGCGCCAACACCATAAGATAGGGTTTTTGCGTGTCTAAACCTAGAAAAACTTGGGGGGGGTTTTCAAAATCAATTTTGGCCGCGGCATCTATGGCCGGCGAGCCGACATTAAAAACATTTTTGGGGTCTTCGCCCATTTGAATAACTCTTCTACAACTGGATTCAGTTGAAGTAAAATGAATATGGGCCAACTTGGTAATGGCATGCCTGACACTTTCGTCTATAGTACCGGAAACATCACCGCCTTCGTTGTGAGCTATGGGAATATTTAAGTAAGACGCCGCGATAGCCACCGCCATCATTTCAAAACGGTCGGCGTTAACAAAAACAATATCGGGCTTTATTTTTTTTATTTCATCAACCAAACATTCTATGCCCAGTCCCACGGTTTTAGCCATAGTTTCTGATTTGCCGCCGTCAAAAAAAATGGGTGCATATGATTCCAGTTCAAAACCGTCGGCGAGAAGATTTTTGGACAAAAAATCATTTTTAAAAATATAATTCCGGCCCAAAAAAGACCTGGCCCGAGCCAGTGCGTACCAAGGCAAAGCTTTAAACCACGACCTTGGCTGGCTATTTAAAATATTTCTAAAAAAATAACCGTATGCCGCCGGCACGCCCACAATTATTTTTAAATCCAGCGCCGGGTGATTTTTAATGGCGGTTAAAACAGAACGGAGCCGGCCATAGTGCGCCCGGTTAAAAATAGGGACTAAAATCTTCCTTCTTATTAGTTTCAAGATTTAAGTTAAAAGATTAAAGTAATCATTTTTTCTTTCGTTCCAATGAATGTTCTA
>JACPHE010000015.1 GCA_016188765.1 Parcubacteria group bacterium
CGCTTGGCCGGAAGAAGAATTGATTAGGATTTTTAAGGACTACGGAGAAGAAAAAAACGCGCGAAAAATTGCTAAGGCAATCGTAGAAGCAAGAAAACAGGCAAAGATTGAGACGACCGGGGAGTTAGTGGAAATAATAGGCGGAAGAGACATTAAGACGCTAGCGCGAATTTTCCAGGCCTTGCGCATAGCCGTAAACAACGAGCTGGAAAATATACAGTTGGGCTTGGAAGGCGCTTGGCGGATGCTAAAACCCGGCGGGCTTGCCTCGCCGTCGCCGAGTCAAGGCGGGCCAGCCTCGCCGAGTCAAGGCGGGCGCTTGGCGGCCATATCGTTTCATTCGCTGGAAGACCGGATCGTTAAAAATTTTTTTAAGGAGCGAAAAATTTCGGGCGACGCGGAGATTTTAACCCCAAAGCCCGTTACGCCTTCAAAAGAGGAAGTTGGGTCTAACTCCAGGTCGCGGAGCGCGAAATTAAGGGCGATACGAAAAATGACAAATGATTAAATCCCAATGACAAATTTTTTTATGAACAAATTGGACTGGGTGCTGGGCGCGGCAATGGTTTTATTTTTGGCCGGATATCTTTTGTTTTCCGGCTGGTCCACTTCTTTGGATTTTAAAATAGAAAAAATATCGGCTCGTCGGCTGGAAGCTCGGCAGGATTATGAACAAACACAAGCGGATTTGGCCCAAGCCCAAAGCAGAGACGCTCTGGCTAAAGCCGCCTCCGGTCTAAATTTGGTGGAAATTTCTTTGGCTAACGGCTATGTTGATATAAGGCCTCTTTCTGCGGAGACGGCGGCCGGACTGGCCAATATTAAACAATAATGGATTCGGCCCTTTCGACTCGTTCGACTAGCTCAGAGTCGCCCCGAGGAACTCGAGGGGCGACAAGCTCAGGGCAAGCAAGCTCACCACGAGCGGCTTCGGCGCGAGGCAGAATTTTATTTTTATCCGGTTTTTTTGTTTTTTTATTTTTATCCGCCGCCGCTCGGCTTTTTTATTTGCAGGTATTTAAATATGGCCACTATAGCCAGGCGGCCCAGCGGCAGCAGCAAGTTACCGATGTGGTATTACCGGAACGGGGCGCTATATATTTGACCGCGGTTGATTCTAATAGCGCCGCCACGGGTTCCAAGAGTGTGCCTTTGGCTTTAACCAAGGCCTGGTATAGCGTTTGGGTTTCTCCCCAAGAAATAGTTCCCGAACAAAAAACCGAGATTTCCCAAAAACTTTCGGAACTTTTGGGTTTGGATTCGGCGGTTGTTGCCGAAAGAATCGGCAAGACCGGCGATCCTTACGAGCCCGTCAAAGACAAGGTTGATAAACGGGAGATTTTAGAGCTGGAAAAATTAAAATATCGGGGCGTGCATTGGCAGGCCTTTTCCGACCGGTATTATCCTTTAGGGGAACTGGCTTCGCAGGTGGTCGGTTTTGTGGGTCAAGGCGGCGACCCGGACGAAAAAATAAAATCGGGAAAGTACGGGCTGGAAGGTTATTTCAATAATAATTTGAAAGGCGAGACCGGTTACATCGCCGGGGTTAAAAAAGCTCTGGGTTCTTTGGTGTTGCCGCTTTCAGAAGTGGTTGAAGCCAAGAAGGGCCAAGATATCTATTTGACCATTGATTATAATATCCAACTGGTCTTGGAAAGAGAACTTAAAAACGCCCTGGAAAAGTGGTCGGCTGACGGGGCCAACGGCATTGTAATGGACCCAAAAACCGGAGCAGTTTTGGCCATGGCCACCCTGCCCAATTTTGACCCCAACGCTTATAACAAAGTTAAGGACATTTCTTCGTTTTTAAATTCCAACATCCAATTGGTTTTTGAACCCGGCTCTATTTTTAAACCCATAACCATGGCCGCGGCCTTAGACATAAATGTGGTCTCGCCGGATTTAAAATATTTTGACTCGGGCGAAGTCAAGGTGGGGGATCATACCATCAGAAATTCTACCCGCAAGGCCTGGGGCGAGCAGACCATGGCCCAGGTTTTGGAAAAATCGCTAAACACCGGCGTCATTTTTGTTTTACGGCGCATGCCCCAAGGGGTTTGGCGCGAATATGTTAATAATTTCGGCTTTGGGGAAAAAACCGGCATTTCATTGTCGGGCGAAGCCAAGGGTGATATAACTAATTTAAAGAGCGGCGCGGAGGTTGATTGGCTGACCTCGTCTTTTGGGCAGGGCGTTTCGGTTACGCCTCTGGCCATGACTTCGGCCCTGGCGGCCATCGCCAACGGCGGGGAACTTTTAAAGCCCTATATCGTGGATAAAATAGTTGACAGTTCCGGAGACACCCCAAAAATCGTGGTGGAAAACGAGCGGATCGTAAAACGCAGAGTCATTAAGCAATCAACTAGTGAAATTATAACCCGAATGCTCGCGGGCGTGGTAGAAAACGGCAGCGGCCGCCAGGCCCGCATTCCCGGTTATAGCGTGGCGGGCAAAACCGGGACGGCCCAGGTGGCTTCGCCCGGCGGCGGCTACACCGACAAAACCATTCATACTTTTGTGGGTTACAGCCCGGCTTTTAAACCGTCTTTAGTGATGCTTATCAAGTTGGACAATCCCAAAGGCGTTGAATTTTCCGAAGCCACCGCCGCGCCGGTGTTTAGGGCCGTGGGCGAATTTATTCTTCATTATCTTAATGTTCCGCCGGATAAACCAATAGCCAAGTAAATGTCTAATGACGAATGTCTAATTTCTAATCAAATCCCAATGACCAATGACTAAAACCGGAATTTTGACATTAGACCTTTGATCATTAGACATTGATTAGTCATTAGTAATTAGACATTTTAATGTTGCGGGAAATTATACAATATACGCTAAAGTTGTTAAGTACTGCCATTTTGGCTAAATATAAACCAAAAGTGGTGGCTATTACCGGATCAGCCGGCAAAACCTCGGCCAAGGAGGCCGTTTATTTGGTTTTATGTCAGAAATTTCCCGGAAAAGTCAGGCGCAGCCAAGAAAATTTGAATACCGAGATTGGTTTGCCTTTGGCCATAATCGGCGGCGAAAACGCCAAGAGAAACGCGACCCTGTGGCTAAAAAATTTTTTGAAGGCGCTCCAGTTAGTCCTATTTAAAGACAAAAATTATCCCGGGGCTTTGGTTTTGGAAATGGCGGCTGACCGGCCCGGCGACATTGATTATTTGACCTCGTTTGTTCATCCGGACGCGGCGGTGATAACAGCTATTGGCGAGATGCCGTCTCATTTGGAATTTTTTTTGGAACGAGACGAATATGTAAGCGAAAAAGCAAACATACTTAAAAACTTAAAACCGCGCGGCGCGGCTATTTTAAATTATGATGATTTGTCGGTTCGCGAATTGAGGCACAGGGTGCCTACGGACCGGACCCTGCTGTATTACGGCTTCCAAAAAGGGGCCGAAGTTGAAGTAACCGATTTTAGCTATAATGTGCCGGAGAGTCCGGAAGATATTGAAAAAGCCGGAATGGAATTTTCGGTTTCCGTAAGAACTTGGGATGACTCGGATTCCGCCGATTTTAAAATCAAAGAGTCGCTGGGGTTGCCTGTTGTTTATGCCGCCGCCGCCGGCATAGCCGTTGGCCGAATTTTTGGGGTCTCACTGGGCGACGCGGCCAAAGCGCTTTTGAAATTTAAACCGCCGCCCCACCGCTTGGCACTTTTAAAGGGTATTAAGGGCGCCATAATTATAGACGACAGCTACAATTCCTCGCCGTTGGCGGCGGCGGCGGCCTTGGAGGTTTTGCTTAAATTTAAAAAAAACCGCCGCGTCGCCGTTTTGGGCAGTATGCGCGAATTGGGCGTTAACACCGAGGCGGCTCATCGCCAGTTAGGCCAAGAAGCCGCTAAGGCGGCCCAGGTTGTATTTTTAATCGGCGAGGAAACGGTTTTTGCCCGGGAGGAATTGGAAAAGAAAAGATTCGTTTTAGGCCAAAATCTGTTTTTGTTTCCAACCGCGTTTGACGCGGCCAAGGCGGTGGAGAATTTTTTACAGTCCGGCGATGTCGTGTTGATAAAAGGGTCGCGGGGAGTTAAACTGGAGGCGGTTGTGGAAGAAATAATTGCTAAATGACTAATTCCTAATTTCTAATGTCTAATCAATGTCAAATGACAAATTTACCAAATGATTTAGGCATTAGGATTTTGGATTTGATTAGAAATTAGACATTGGTTATTAGTAATTTGAAAAAAGGCCCTATCGTCTAGCCCGGTTCAGTCCCGATTTTATTAAACCTCATGAGTGACTATAAAGTTTACATATTAAAATCTGAAGTAACTAGTAAGTACTATATCGGTTGCACATTTGATTTAGAGCGGCGCGTTTTGGAACATAATAATGGCAGAGTAAAGAGTACTAAGTCGGGTAGGCCCTGGTTGTTGGTTTATAAAGAGTTGTTTACCGATTTATCCAATGCTAGGGTAAGAGAAAGTCAAATTAAAGGATGGAAGAAGAGAATTATGATAGAAAGGTTGATAAATAACAAAGGCGCATTCGTCTAGTGGTCTAGTTCCGATTTCTCCAAAATTCTGGCGCTCTATGCCCTTATCGTCTAGAGGTTTAGGACGCCAGGTTCTCATCCTGGTAACCCGGGTTCGAATCCCGGTGAGGGCGCCAGAATTTTGTTGAGAAATCGAGAATCCTCGATTCTGTCCCGATGCCACTGGCATCGAGGATTCACGACATAATTTTACAAATTATGTCGGAATATAGAATCGGGAGACACGGCGTTCTCAACGCTGGAACACGGGTTCGATTCCCGTATGCGCCGCTCTGGTTTAATTAAAATCGAGGATCCTCGACCCACGACTTAAAAAGTCGGGGTCGGAAGAC
>JACPHE010000016.1 GCA_016188765.1 Parcubacteria group bacterium
GTTATTGATGGTTGCATGAAATGCGGTTGTAACTTGATCGGTGGCGAAACAGCTGAACATCCCGGCATCGGTTTGCCACCAGGATATTTTGATCTGGCGGCATTCTGTATTGGATTCGAGGAACATACAAGTGGTTATCCTGTCTCTATGGATATGGATGTTTTGGGGTGGAGCTCGTATGGCTTGGGTACCAATGGTTATTCCTTAGTTCGTGATATTTACGATATTCATTCAAGGTCGGAACTCGAGCAGTATTATGTAGAATTGAAGCAAACTCTGGGAGAATCCTTGCTTAAACCATTGGCGATATATATTCGCAATGTGAAAGATTTGGAATGGTGCATTGAATTTTCTGCTCATGCCCATATAACTGGCGGAGGGTTGCTGGAGAATATTCCCCGAATTCTTCCGGATGATTGTGCTGTGGAGATAGACCTTAGAACTTGGGAGAGACCGCCCATTTTCAAACTTATTCAAGAGAAAGGAAACCTGGCGGACGAAGAGATGTTTCGGGTGTTTAATCAGGGTCTTCAAATGGTTTCGATCGTTTCTGTTTCCAAATATATCCGGGACAATATGCCAGGATATATTCAACGAATAGGCCGGGTGATTCGGCGTCCCTCTAGCGGAGCGCAGGTAATCTTTAAAGGTTCATTTCAATAATTTCTAGGGCGTGGTTGACAACCAAGCCCTTTTTAATTTTTTAAAAGTGTGGTAATCTAAATAGATTAAATTTTCTGCCTGTTACCAGGGCATTTTTTTGCCGTCTATAGCCATGGAAACCCAAACCCAAAATTTAGATATTATTAAAACCGAAGTCCGTCCTCCGGTGGTGGTGGTTATGGGCCATGTGGATCACGGCAAAACCACGCTTTTGGACGCCATCCGCCAAACCGAAGTGGCTTCTGGTGAGTCGGGAGGCATAACCCAAAGCATCGGCGCCTATGAGGTTGCTCATAACGGCAAAAAAATCACTTTCATTGACACTCCCGGGCACGAGGCCTTTTTCGCCATGCGCGAACACGGCGTTAAGGTGGCCGATGTGGCTTTGTTGGTGGTGGCGGCTGATGATGGCGTGCGCCCGCAAACCAAAGAAGTCATTAAACATATTCTAGACGCCCAAGTTCCTTTTATTGTGGTTATAAACAAAATAGACAAGCCGGGTGTTGTGGTTGAAAAGGTTAAAAAGGATTTGTCCGATAACGGCGTGTTAATAGAAGAATGGGGTGGCAAGGTGCCGGTGGCGTTAATTTCGGCTCGCGACAAAAAAGGGATAGACGAGCTTTTGGATTTGATTTTACTGGTAGCCGAAATGGAAGAATTAAAGTATAACTCCCAAGCAGTTGGAGAGGGTTATGTCATAGAATCGCATCTGGATACCCGCCGCGGCTCCACTACCACCATAATCGTAACCGAAGGGTCTTTAAAATCCGGAGACCTGCTTGTTTGCGGCACGGCTTACGGGCCTATAAAGGTAATGGAAGACGACGCCGGAAAAGCAATAACCAGCGCTTATCCGTCTAAACCGGTTTTGGTGGTGGGTCTTTCTGAAACCCCCATGGTAAGCGAAAAATGCGCGGTGGTTGATAGCGTCGCTGATGCTGAAGATATTATTAAAGAACATAAAAAAGTCCACGCCGAGTTTTTAGAAAAAATAAAAATTGAACCCGCCGGCCAACCCAAAACGCTTGCCATTGTGGTCAAAGCCGCCGCTTTGGGGTGTTTAGAGGCCCTGGTTAATGTTTTAAAACAAATAAAATCGGATCAAGTCGGTTTAAAACTTTTAAAATGCGATGTGGGCGATATTACTCAGTCCGACATTAAAAAAGCCGAAAATATAAATGCCAAAGTTGTCGGCTTTCGGGTTAAGGTTAACAAAGAGGCCGTTAATTACGCTCACCAGCGGGGCGTGGAAATAAAAACTTTTGAGATCATTTATGATTTTGTGGAAGGAATAAAGGGTTTTATGACCGAATTATTGCAACCGGAAGTTATTAAAAATGAAATCGGTAAAATTGAGATTTTAGCTGTTTTTAGAACTGAAAAGCCGCGCATGATAGTTGGCGGGAAGATAACTTCGGGGAAATTAAAAAAAGGCGCTAAATTTGAAATCCAAAGGCAGGGTAAAGTAATTGGTTTAGGCAAAATTACCGACTTGCAAAAAGGCAAAGAATCGGCCGATGAGGTTAGAGAAGGCAACGAGGCCGGGCTGCAAATAGAAAGCGGGGCGGTTATAGAAGTTGGCGATATTTTAACGGCGTTTGAAGAAGAAAAAAAATACCCCGAGCTATAAAATTACAAATTTCAAAACCCAAATGACAAATAAATATCAAAGCCCAAATTTCAAAAAAGATTCTTTTTGTCATTTAATCATTAGACCTTGATTAGGCATTTGGATTTAGACATTAGACATTTATGCCAAATCAGAGGAGATTAAACAAAGTCAATGAGCTAATTCACCGCTTTATCAGCGGCTTGTTGCGGCGTGAGTTGGATGTTGAAGCCCTAGTTACTATCTCTAGCGTGGTAACTTCGGCTAATGGCCAAGAAGCCACCGTTAGCATAACGGTTTTTCCTTTTGAAAAATCGGAAGCGGTCTTAAAAGAAATACAAAAAAACATCTACGAATTTCAGCAAGCGCTCAATCGCGGCTTAAGAATGCGCCCCGTGCCGAAAATTATATTTAAAATAGACGAATCGGAGGAAAGAGGCGATAAGATTTTGCAAAAAATTGACTACCTCGACAGTAATTAAGCCCCGAGGCGGCGTTGGGTGGCGGCGTAGTTGGAAAGGGCTTTAGCAAGCTCTTTTTTGTTAAAATCCGGCCACAAGGTTTCGGTAAAAAAAAGCTGGCTGTCGGCCACATCCCACATCATAAAGCCGGCGCTCCAATGGGGCTCGCCGCCGGTGCGAACCACCAAGTCCACCGGCGGCAACTCCGCCGTCAGTAAATTATTTTTTAAAAGTTCTGGTGTGATTTGAGTCACAGGATTGTTTTTAGATATTTTTTCCAAGGCCTGCAACATTTCCGAACGGCCGTCGTAGGCCAAAAGAAAAGTCAAAAAATATCGGTTGTAGTTTTTCGTTTTTTCTTTGACGCGGCACAAGACCTCTTTGACATCTTCGGGGAACATTTTTTCCCAGGAACCCAAAAAGTCCACCTTAATTTGATTGACATGGGCGTAATCATCTTTTTCAAAATCCCGGAAAGCCATTTTAACCAACTTAAAATAAAAGGCGACTTCCAACGGATCTCTTTTTTTGATATTGTCTTCCGAAGAAGCCCAAAAAGTGAAATACTTTATGCCCGAATCAAAGATGTCTCGGGTTATCTTTTTTAAGGTCTGGGCGCCGTGGTGGTGGCCGATCCAAGGATCAAGGCCTCTGGTTTTGGCCCAACGGCGGTTGCCGTCTGGAATAACGGCGATGTGGGTGGGTAGATTTTGTTCCATTTCGGTCAAGGTTAATCAAAAATAAAAC
>JACPHE010000005.1 GCA_016188765.1 Parcubacteria group bacterium
ATCACAACAAGGACTTAAAACCAAAAACCCTGAAGCATATAATTCGACAGTCCGGTTTGGAGCTGGAGGAATTCATAAAGTTGTTGTAGTTTTCACAATTTCAGTTTTGATTTCAGAAACTCCGCAATCTGGCGGCGGTGGGTTTTGTTTTTGAGAATGTGGATTATAGAGGGCAGCATAGAAGCGATTACTATTACCAAAATCAAGGGTACCAGATATTTGTCTATGTTGGGCACGGTATTGCCCAGCCAATAGCCCAGCCAACTTAGACCCACGGCCCACAGGAATCCCCCCGCCACATTGTAGGACAAAAATGTTCCATAGCGCATTTTACCAATACCTGCCAATATCGGCGCGAAGGTGCGCACCACCGGCAAAAAGCGGGCCATGATTATGGCTTTGCCGCCGTGCGCTTGATAAAATTTTTGGGCTCGTTCCAAATTATCGCGGTGGAACAAAAAAGAGTCCTCTCTTTTAAAAATTCTATGTCCGACTTTGCGCCCAAAGGCGTAGCCAAAACTATCGCCCAAAACCGCGCCGGTGAAAGTGATGGCCATAAGCCAGCCAATATCTAAAAACCCTTGCGAAGCCAAAAAGCCGGCGGTAAAAAGCAAACTGTCGCCCGGCAAAAAAAAGCCAATAAGCAAACCGGACTCGGCAAATATAATGCCAAAAAGCCCCAAATATCCGACGGCTTTTATTAGACCAACTAAATCAAAGCCAAACATGTGAGCCGATGGTCGGAATCGAACCGACGACCTTCGCTTTACGAAAGCGCTGCTCTACCAGCTGAGCTACATCGGCTTGCCTGACCGAGCCAAGCTCGGTTGACTTGTAAAATACCATTTTTCTGTTACTATGAAAAGCGCATGCGTTTACTGTTGTCCAGCTATTCATTGGCACCATTTCCCTTGGAGGAAATTTTTTTATTGGCCAAAGAAATCGGCGCCGATGGTTTGGAGCTGGTGCTAACGCCGGCGATTTTTAAATTGGGTTTGGATAAAGCCCAAAAATTGTCCGATACGCATCAATTGCCGATCGTGAATATCCATCAACCGCCTTGGTATGTTCTTTTTACCGGCAAGAGAGGGGTTTTAAGATTTGTGGAGATAGCCCGACAATGCGGTTCTCAAAATGTGGTGGTCCATTTGGCCACGGTGCGGCGGGGTTTTAATAGCGGTTTTTTTGAATGGGTTAAAGGGGTAGAAGGGGAAAAAGGGGTAAGCATTGCTTTTGAAAACGCCGCGCCACGAATGCTGGAAAAATTTCCGCGTTATCCCGGGCATCACGATCAGCTGGAAAAATTTATAAAAACCAGAAAAGTTAATATGACTTTGGATGTGGCCAAAGCGGTGCTGGCCGGAATTGATCCTTATCAATTTTTCCAAAGAAACCGCGACCAGATAAAAGTCATTCACATTCATGGCTTTACTCATCAAGGCGATTTTCATGTCGGTTGTTTGGGGGGAGAGTTTGATTGGGTGGGTTTTATGTCTTTTGTTAAAAAATTTGACTGGCCGGGGGCGGTAACTTTGGAAATTTTCCCTTTGCACAAATGGGTTCATTTTGGTTTGCCCAAAACCGAGGCGTTGGACTGCGCTAAAGAAATAATCCACGAAAACTTCCGTCTCCTCCAGCGAGCTTGACCTAAATACCATGCTTGTGATTAAATCTTAACAGATTCAAAAACGAGGTTTTAGGGTTCTTTAAAATCCAATAAATAGGAGGGGTTATGAAGAAAAGGTTATTTTATGCCGTATTGGTTGGCATTTTCGTCTCGTTGCCGCTGGTTTGGGGTCAATCCCAACCGGCCAAGCAGGAAGCGGCTTTGAGTGCAGAAGATGCCAAGCAGTTGAAGGATCAGTTAGAAGCGCTGGCGGCTCTGCTTAAGTCCAAGGTTCCCCAGGAATCGCAAGGCAAAAGCGATACCCAATCTTCACAGACCCAAAGCCAGTCAGGTAACAGAAGTGTGGCTGATGTGTTGGACAAGGCCTTGGATTTAACCAGTAGTTCCATTGCTTTCATCGCTTCCAAGGTGGAAAAGGCCGCGCCCCAGGTGTGGCGGATCATGATTTTTCAGCAGTATGCCAAAGCCATCGGCGATGTGATTCTGCCATGGGGGTTATTTATACTGGTAGTTGTTTATTATAAAGTTGTCGGCAAAAAATGGATCAAGCCAGATAAATTCAGCGACGATAAACAAAAAAATGTAAGAGATGAATATGTCGGCTGGTTTATCTGCTCGAGGGTAATTCCAATTTGTTTTGGTTGTATTTTCGGCATATGGGGCATGAATAATCTTTCCGGCTCCATCAAATATCTTATCAATCCCGAATACTATGCCATCAAAGATTTGTTCGGCATAGTTATGGGCAATGTCGGGATGTGACCGACTGTTGAACATCCGATGTTCAACAAATCCCCGAGGTGTAACCACCTCGGGTTTTTTTATTTCATCAGTTTTTCTGTTATACTTTTTGTTAGCGGATGGCAAAAAATATGAAAAAGAACAAGAATATGGTAAATTATGACGCCCAAGAAGACGCGCTTTATTTGGGCGTGAAAAGCGGGTTGGAGGAGGAATTTGTAGAAGTTGCTCCCGGTGTTGGAGTTGAGTTGGATAAACAAGGTAATGTTATCGGAATTGAGATTTTAAATGCATCCAAGATTCTAAAACCTGTGATGAAGCC